>CAYGUB010000021.1:0-11839 GCA_964352845.1 uncultured Rhodobacterales bacterium
GTGTCGATGCGTTTTGCGTGGGCTCGGAGATGCGCAGCCTGACGCAGATCCGCGATGAGGCGGGCGGTTTCCCGGCTGTGGACGCGTTGCGGGTACTCGCAGCCGAGGTGCGCGTCATTCTGGCGCCGGATTGCAAGATTGGCTATGCCGCTGACTGGTCGGAATATTTCGGCTATAGCGTGCCCGATGGCTCTGGCGATCATCGCTTCCATCTTGATCCGCTTTGGGCTGATGACAATATCGATTTTATCGGCATCGACAATTACATGCCGATTTCGGACTGGCGTGAGGGGGATGATCATCTCGATGCCGAGGCCAAGACCATCTACAATCTCGACTACCTGCGCGCCAATATTGCCGGGGGCGAGGGGTATGACTGGTATTATCGCGACCCGGAAGAACGTTCTTTGCAGATCCGTACGCCCATTGAGGATGGCGCTTACGCAGAGCCTTGGGTCTATCGCTACAAGGATATGGCGAATTGGTGGTCGCAGCCGCATTTTGACCGGATTGGCGGGGTCAAGGCCGCTGATGCATCGCCATGGGAGCCGCGCTCCAAGCCCATATGGTTTACCGAACTTGGCTGTGCCGCGATAGATAAGGGCCCCAATGAGCCCAACAAGTTTCAAGACCCTAAATCAAGTGAATCGGCCCTGCCGTATTTCTCAAACGGCAGGCGGGACGATTATGTTCAGGCGCAATATCTGCGGGCCTGGCACAGCTATTACGCGGTGGAGGAGAACAATCCGATCTCCGAGATTTATGGCGGGCCGATGGTCGATATGGCGCGGGCCTATATCTGGGCCTGGGATGCGCGGCCCTGGCCTGATTTTCCGGCCAATCTGGATATCTGGAGCGATGGCGGTAACCATGTGACGGGCCATTGGCTGACGGGGCGGTCTGCGCTGCAACCGCTCAGCTTCGTTGTGGCCGAGATTTGTGAAACGGCAGGCATCACGGATTATGACGTGAGTGAGCTGCATGGCGTGGTGCGCGGTTTTGCGCTGGGCGATGTGGAGACGCCGCGGGCCTCGTTGCAGGTGTTGATGACTGTCTTTGGCTTTGACGCGATGGAGCAGGCGGGGACTCTCGTGTTTCGCAACCGGTCGCTGGCGCCGCTGCGGGTGATTGATCCAAGCGAGATGGTGATTTCGGATAGTGACACGGTGCTGGAGAAGATCCGCGCGCCCGAGGCGGAGGTCGTGGGTGATGTGCGCGTGGGCTATACCGAGGCCGAGGGCAGCTTTCAGGCGCGGGTGGCCGGTGCGCGCTTTCCCGGTGATACAGCGCGGGATGCGACGCAAAACGAGGTGCCGCTGGCGCTGACCGAGACCGAGGCGCGGGGCATCGCGGAGCGCTGGCTGTCGGAGGCGCAAGTGGCGCGCGACCGGGTCAGCTTTGCCGTGCCGATGTCACGCGGTGATCTGCGGGCGGGTGACCGGATTGATCTGTCGCTGTCTGAGCGCGGGCTGTTCCGGATTGACCGGATCGAGGATCAGGGCAGCCGTTTGATTGAGGCTGTGCGGATCGAGCCCAATCTTTATGAGCCATCCGATCATGTCGAGGCTCAGGCCGAAATCCGGCCATTCACGGTGCCTATCCCTGTTTCTGCGCAATTCATGGATCTGCCGCTGCTGACCGGCAATGAGGTGGCGCATGCGCCCCATCTTGCGGTGACGGCGGAGCCATGGCCCGGGGGGGCTGCGGTCTATGCATCCTCGAGCGATAATGGATATGCGTTAAACACAGTTGTGGAGCGTCCTTCGGTAATGGGGGTTTTGCAAAGCGCCTTGCCAAGTGCTGACCCATGGATCTGGGATGGGGGCGGCGGGTTTGAGGTGGCTCTGGCGCGCGGTGTGCTGAGTTCTGCCAGCCGGAGCGATGTTCTGAACGGGGCGAATGTGGCTGCGATTGGTGATGGCAGCTCGGAGCGGTGGGAGATCATCCAGTTTGCCGAGGCCGAGCTGGTCGCGCCATCTACCTACCGGATCCGTGATCTGTTGCGCGGGCAGGCGGGCTCGGAGCCGTTGATGGCGCGGATCTGGTCTGCAGGCAGTCGGTTCGTGCTGCTTGATGGCGCGCCGCGGCAGCTTAACCTTGATATCTCGCAGCGCGATCTGGCGCGGCATTACAGGATTGGTCCGGCGCAGCGGCCCTTCGATGATCCGTCCTTCCAGCATTATCTGGAGGCCTTTGCCGGCAACGGATTGCGTCCCTATGCGCCAGCGCAGCTGCGGGTTCAGCCCGATGGCGGCGATTTACTGGTCAGCTGGCTGCGGCGTACGCGCATTGATGGCGATAGCTGGTCGGGCGTGGACGTTCCGCTTGGCGAGGAGGCCGAGCGTTACGTTTTGCAGGTCGTCCAGAACGGTTCTGTCTTGCGCGAAGTCGAGCTTGACGCGCCGGAATGGCGCTACTTTGCCTTTTTGCGCGCGCAGGACGGCCCAGACATATCCCTCCGGGTGGCGCAGGTGTCCCTGCGTTATGGCCCCGGTCTATTTGCGGAGATTGAGATCAATGACTGAGACAGCAAATTTGCAATTGCCTTTGGTGGCGGCCGCCCAGGCGCAAAAACATGTGACCGTCAATGAGGCTCTCGCCCGGCTGGATGCGTCGGTCCAGATCACGATCGAGACCCGTTTTGACAGCGCGCCGCCAGCCCTGCCTGTCGATGGGCAAAGCTATGTGGTGGCGACGGGCGGCGTCGATGCCTGGGAGGGGCGGGACGGGCAGATTGCGGCCTATCTCAATGGCGGATGGCTGTTTTTCGTGCCGCAACAAGGCTGGCAGGTATTCGCGCGCGATGAGAGCAAGCGGCTGAGCTATGATGGGCGCTACTGGATTGATGATGCGCTGGCCATGTCACCGGGGGGCGCGGTGACGGGCGCGGATGTGATCGAGCGCGATATCACCCTTAGCGGGGGCGGCAGTTTTGAGGATACCGGTTTTCTGATCCCGCCCAACACAAGCGTTTTCGGCGTCACGGGTCGTGTTCTGAGCGCCCTGACCGGCACGATGACAAGCTGGTCGTTGGGGGTTGAGGGCAGTGAGACGCGCTATGGCAGTGGTCTTGGTATCGGTGCGGGTTCCTATGTTCTGGGTTTGACGGGCCAGCCCTTGACCTATTACGCGGCGACCCGGCTGCGGCTGAGCGCCGATGACGGAGAGTTTACCGCAGGCACGTTGCGGCTGGCGGTGCATTTGATGCGGTTTGAGCCGCCTGATCCGGTCTGATGAGCCATTTGTTGCGCCAACACCACCTGTTGCGCGCTCGATCAGGGTTTTGAATTGGCCTCTTGATGTCTTGTGGACTATACACGGGTCATAAGGCGTCAGGAGGTCTGAGCATGGCACATCGCGAAACACGTCCCCTAGAGCTTGATCCCGTCTGGCAGCGTATCACCGATGAGGCGCGCAAGGCGGTCGCGGATGAGCCTTTGCTGGGCGGGCTGGTCCATAGCTCTGTCCTGCATCACCCCAGCCTTGAGCGCGCGCTGGCCTATAGAATGTCGCAAAAACTGTCCTCCGGCGAGATGTCGGAGCAGATCCTGCGCGAGATCGCCGATGAGGCCTATTCGTCCGAGCCCGGATTGGGCAATGCGGCGCGGGCCGATATTGTAGCGGTGTTTGACCGCGATCCCGCCTGCCATCGTTTCATCCAGCCGGTCCTGTTCTTCAAGGGGTTTCAGGCGGTTCAGGCCTACCGGGTCGGTCACTGGCTGTGGAGCGTCGGTCGCAAGGATCTGGCCTATTTCTTCCAGATGCGCGTGAGCGAGGTGTTCGGCATTGATATCCACCCGGCCGCCCGGATCGGGCAGGGGATCATGATCGACCATGCCCATTCCATTGTTATTGGCGAGACGGCTGTGGTTGGCGACAATGTCTCGATGCTGCATTCAGTCACTTTGGGCGGAACGGGCAAGGAAGATGACGACCGCCACCCGAAAATTGCCGATGGTGTGCTGATTGGCGCCGGTGCGAAAGTGCTGGGCAATATCACGATCGGCCATTGCTCGCGCATTGCGGCGGGCTCTGTGGTTCTGGAACCTGTCCCGCCGATGAAGACTGTTGCGGGCGTGCCTGCGCGGATCGTGGGCGAGGCGGGCTGCGCGCAACCCTCTGTCACGATGAACCAACTGCTGAGCGGTGCGTCCTGAAGTCTCATAGCTGTGACGCGCTCGTCCGGATGCCGCCCTGGCATCCCCCGGATTCCGTGCGGAATTCCCCCATCCTCCTTAAGTCTTATATCGCCGCTTTGGTGCTTTCCTTGTGATTGGCTGTCGCGCTAGGCTGCGCGCAACTGCGACACGAATCCGCGCGGCCGCGTGTTGTCGTGCGATAGAGAAGGTTACGAGCCATGGAACTGAGCGACAGCCGCCGAATTAATGCACCGCGGGACATGGTTTGGCAGGCTTTGCTCAATGCCGATGTGCTCAAGCAATGCGTCCCCGGTTGTCAGGAGATGACCGGCTCCCCCGAGGAGGGGTTCGAGGCTGTGGTTGTCCAGAAGGTCGGGCCGGTGAAAGCCACGTTCAAAGGTGCGGTGACGCTTGACGATATGGTGGCGCCACAGAGCGTGTCGATTAACGGCGAGGGCAAGGGCGGTGCGGCGGGTTTTGCCAAGGGCGGGGCCAATGTCCGGCTTGAGGCCGATGGCGAAGCCACGATCCTGCATTATGATGTCGAGGCCAAGGTGGGCGGCAAGCTGGCGCAATTGGGCTCACGCATCATAGACGGTTTCGCCAAGAAAATGGCCGACCAGTTTTTCCAGAATTTCCAGAATGCGCTGGAGGACCCCGAAGAGGGTGAGGCGGAAGAACAAACGGCTGATGCCGGAGAGAAAAAGGGCTGGTTCAAGAAGCTCGTCGGGGGCTGAGCACAGGCCGGACAAAAAACAGGCCGGACCAAGATAAGAAAAAGATCGAATAGGGAGGATCCAGATGACCAAAGTGACAATGACAGTGAACGGCAAATCTGCCAGTGCCGAGGTCGAGGGGCGCACGCTTTTGTCGAGCTTTCTGCGCGATGACCAGGGGCTGACCGGGACCCATGTAGGGTGCGACACGTCCCAATGCGGGGCCTGTGTGGTTCATGTGAATGGCGCTGCGGTCAAAGCCTGCACGATGCTGGCTGTTGAGGCGGATGGCGCCGAGGTCGCAACGATTGAGGGCATGGCCAATGCGGATGGCTCGCTGAGTGTTATCCAGCAGGCGTTTCAGGACTATCACGGGTTGCAATGCGGCTTTTGCACACCCGGCATGGTGATGTCGGCGGCTGCGTTGCTCAAGGAAAACCCCAAGCCCAGCGAGGCTGAGGTGCGCGCCTATCTCAGCGGCAATATCTGTCGCTGCACGGGCTACCACAATATCGTGCGCGCCATCATGGCGGCATCCGGGCAGGACGTTGCTGCCGTGGCTGCAGAATAGGTGTTGCGTTTTGTACTTGCGGCTGTGGCATCTGTGATGACGTCATTCGCTGCCCATGGAGATGTCGTAAACGCGACATTGATGTGCAAATGGATCGACTCGCTGGACGTGACCAGCGGGCCTTGCGTGGTCTCGGCCGAGGCAACTGCGGTCGATATCACCATGCAGACCTCAAGATCCGAGGCCGGGGAGATCTGCAAGACACTCGCCGGAACCCTGCGAAATGATGGGGTGAAATTCGACAGCGGCTGGAAATTGCGGATCGCCGATTCTCGCGGCGCGAATAACAGGCTTGCCGAATGTAGGCTCTGATGCTGTGCGCCGCAGATCGATGGCGCCAAAGACAAAATTGAATAAAGGGAGATAACAATGCCAAAAGATGGAGGAATTGGGTCCAGCACGAAACGTCGCGAGGACCCGCGGTTTTTGACCGGTACCGGCAGATATACCGATGACATCAACCTGCCGGGTCAGGCCTATGCGTATTTCGTGCGCTCGGATGTGGCGCATGGCAAGATCAACTCGATCGGTGTTGCGGCAGCCGAGGCCATGCCGGGCGTCGTCAAGGTCTTTACCGCCAGCGATTTCGAGGGCGTGGGCGGTGTGCCCAGCGGCTGGCAGATTACCGATCGTCATGGTCAGCCGATGCAAGAGCCCAAGCACCCGGTTCTGGCCGAAGGCAAGGTGCGCCATGTCGGCGATCCGATTGCCGTTGTTGTGGCCGATACGCTGGAGCAGGCGCGCGATGCGGGCGAGGCTTTGGAGATCGATATCACCGAGCTGCCTGCCGTGCTCGATATGAAAGAGGCGGTCAAGGAGGGTGCCACCAAGGTGCATGACGATCTGACCTCGAACCTGTGCTATGACTGGGGCTTCGTGGAGGAAAACCGCGAGGCGGTTGATGAGGCGATCAAGGGTGCGCATCACGTAACAACGCTTGAGCTGCGCAATAACAGGCTCGTCGCCAATCCGATGGAGCCGCGTGTGGCAGTGGCAAAATATGACGCGGCAGATGATGAGCACACGCTCTACACGACCTCGCAAAACCCGCATGTGATCCGGCTGTTGATGGGCGCTTTCGTGCTGGGCATCCCCGAGCATAAGCTACGGGTTGTGGCGCCTGATGTGGGCGGCGGCTTTGGGGCGAAGATCTTCCATTATGCCGAAGAGGCGTTCTGTACATTCGCGGCGAAGGCGGTGAAGCGTCCGGTGAAATGGACCTCGAGCCGCTCGGAAGCTTTCATGTCGGATGCGCATGGGCGCGATCACGTCACCAAGATCGAGCTGGCGATGGATGAGCAGGGCAAGTTCCTTGCGTTGCGCACCGATACCTATGCCAATATGGGGGCTTATCTGTCGACATTTGCACCCGCGATCCCCACCTGGCTGCATGGCACGTTGATGGCGGGCAATTACACGACGCCGCTGATTTATGTGAACGTCAAGGCGGTCTTTACCAACACGGTACCGGTCGATGCCTATCGCGGGGCAGGGCGTCCCGAGGCCACGTTCCAGCTGGAACGGGTCGTGGACAAGGCCGCGCGCGAGATGGGGATCGACCCGATTGAGCTGCGGCGCCGCAATTTCATCACGGAGTTTCCCTATGCGACCCCCGTCGCGGTCGAATATGACACGGGCGATTATCACGCGACGATGGATAAGTTGCTGGCGCTGTCGGATCATGCGGGCTTTGCCGCGCGGGCAGAGCAAAGCAAGGCCAATGGCAAGCTGCGCGGCTTTGGTGTGGCGCATTACATCGAGGCTTGCGGCATCGCGCCGTCCAACCTCGTGGGCCAGCTTGGTGCGCGCGCCGGGCTTTATGAAAGCGCCACGGTGCGGGTCAATGCCACCGGTTCCATCTCTGTCATGACGGGCTCGCATAGCCACGGTCAGGGCCATGAGACGAGCTTTGCGCAGGTTGTCTCCGAGATGATCGGGATTGATGCCAGCCAGGTCGATATCATCCATGGCGACACGGCCAGAACGCCCATGGGCATGGGCACCTATGGCTCGCGCTCTATCGCTGTGGGTGGATCGGCCATGGTGCGGGCAACCGAGAAGATCATCAACAAGGCCAAGAAGATCGCGGCCCATCTGATGGAAGCCTCCGAGGGCGATATCGAGCTGAAAGACGGGGCCTTCACCGTTGCGGGCACGGATAAATCCGTGGCCTGGGGCGATGTCACGCTGGCGGCCTATGTGCCTCACAACTACCCGCTGGAGGATATCGAGCCGGGCCTTGAGGAAACGGCCTTCTACGACCCGTCAAACTTCACCTATCCAAGCGGCGCCTATGGCTGCGAGGTCGAGGTGGATCCCGAGACCGGCAAGGTCGAGGTCGTGGCCTTCACGGCGGCGGATGATTTCGGCAATATCATCAACCCGATGATCGTCGAGGGTCAGGTCCACGGTGGTCTGGCGCAAGGCATCGGTCAGGCGATGATCGAGAATTGCGCCTATGACGATCAGGGACAGCTTTTGAGCGGCTCCTATATGGATTACGCGATGCCGCGGGCCGATGATCTGCCGATGTTCACGGTCGACCATTCCTGCGTCACGCCATGCACCCATAACCCTCTGGGCGTCAAAGGCTGCGGCGAGGCGGGTGCCATCGGCTCTCCGCCGGCTTTGGTAAATGCGGTGATTGATGCGCTGCAACGCGGCGGACATAACGTGACCCATATCGACATGCCCCTGAGCTCGGACCGGGTCTGGGCGGCGATGAACAGCTGAAAACGCGCCGCCGGTGCCCGGGGTATCGGCGGCAGCTTCGTGAATTCAGGAGAAGAATGAGATGTATAATTTCGAAGTCGAAAGACCCGGATCCGTGGCCGATGCGGCCAAAGCGCTGGCCCATGAGGACGCGCAGGCACTGGGCGGCGGACAGACATTGATCCCGACGCTCAAGCAACGCCTCGCCTCGCCCGAAAAGCTGGTCAGCCTGACCGGTATTGGGGAGATGGTGGGCGTCTCCAGCTCAGGCGGTGCGGTTGTCGTTGGCGGGGCTACGCCTCACGCGCAGGTCGCGCGCGAGGCCGCGTCAAGCTTCCCGGCGCTGGCCTCTTTGGCGGCGCGGATCGGTGATCCGGCAGTCCGCAATCGCGGCACGGTGGGTGGCTCGGTCGCCAATAACGACCCGGCGGCGTGCTACCCATGTGCTGTGCTTGGCACCGGCGCGACAGTGACGACAGACAAGCGCGAGATCGCCGCGGATGATTTTTTCCAGGGCATGTTTTCGACCGCGCTGGATGAGGGCGAAATCATCACCTCCGTCAGCTTCCCCGTGCCGCAATCCGCAAACTACCAGAAATTCGAGCAGCCCGCGTCGCGCTTCGCGCTGGTCGGTGTTTTTGTGGCGAAATACGCGGATGGGGTGCGGGTTGCGGTGACCGGGGCCTCCGAAAGCGGTGTGTATCGCTGGTCAGAGGCCGAGGCGGCGCTGTCGGCAAATTTCTCGCCCGCAGCGCTTGATGGGTTGAGCGTTTCCGGCGATGGTCTGATCTCCGATCTGCACGGTACGGGCGATTACCGCGCGCATCTGGTCAAGGTTTTGACCGGGCGGGCGGTCTCTGCGGCCGCGTGATCCGAGCGATATAGCGTCAAACAGCGCCGCCTTCGGGCGGCGTTTTTTATGCGATCCAGTCAGTCGCAAAGGCCAGATCGTTACTGCCCGCCAGACGCGCGGTATTGGCAAGCGCTGTCGCAAGTTTCTTGTGGCGCGCCCGGTTCATGCGCAGGCCCTGCTCTGGCCAGAACTTTCGGATGTTCAGAAACCCCGTCTTTCGGTCACATTTCATATCAATCCGCCCGATCAGCCGGTCGCGTTCCAGAACGGGGAAGACGTAATAGCCGTATTTGCGCTTGGCCTCCGGCACAAAAACCTCGATCCGGTAGTGGAACCCGAAGAGCCGTTCAGCGCGTTTGCGGTCGCGCAGGGCGGGGTCGAAGGGCGACAGGATGCGCACCCGGTCTGGCGGCGGCGCGGCCGAAAGCCTATCGGGCAGCGCAAAAGCCGCATGGCGGCGTTTATCTGCGGCCTCAACCTCCACCTCGATAATCTCGCCACTGCGCAGGGCCTGTGCGCACCAGTGCTTTGCCTCGGCGGGCGTGATCAGCTTCCAGAAGGCGGCTATTTCGCCCGAAGTGGCAAAGCCCAGACGGGCGAGCGCGGTGAGACAGGCATGCTCAATCGTCTGCTCGAGCGGGCTATGGGCGTTGAGATGTTCAGGCGGGATCACATGTTCGGTCAGATCGTAGAATTTGCGAAACCCCACGCGTTTGGTGACAGACAGCGCGCCCGATCGCCACAGATATTCCAGTGCGGTTTTGGACGGGTGCCAGTCCCACCAGCCGCCGGAGCCGCGCGCCTCTCCCTCCCCCACATCTGACGAGCAGCAGGGGCCGTGATCGGCAATTCGACGCAGAACAGTGTCGAATTTCTGCTCATAGCCGTCGCGGCGCCAGTTCTTGTAATGGCCTTTCAGTGTCTCCGCGTCCCGGGCGAATTTCCAGCGCCAATGCTTAAAATGCTCCATCGCGATCAGGCTGGCGTCATGGGTCCAGTGCTCAAACCCGGCCCGCTGCGCCATAAGGCGGTCAAGCGCGGGCGCACGGTAGCTTTGGGCGCGGGCGTGCAGGATCATGTGGTGGGCCCGCGCGACAGTGTTGATACTGTCTAGCTGCACAAAGCTCAGCCCGCCCAGTAGCGCGGGCAGATCCGCGCTGCGGCCCACCCCGAGCCCGTGCCGATCCAAAAACAGGTGTCGCGCGGTGCGGTTGGTCAGAATAGGTTTGGCAGCCATATGCCCAGCTTGCCCGACTGTGCTGTTTCCCGCCACCCGCTTCGTGCTACATTTTGCCAAAAGGCGAAAGGCGGGCGCGGGCAGGATATGAAGGCAGTCATCATAGGCGGGGGGATCGGCGGGCTTGCGGCCGGGCTTGCGTTGCGCAGGATCGGCTGGGAGGCCGTGGTGCTGGAGCGCGCCATCCATCTCAGCGAGGTGGGGGCGGGTGTCCAGATCAGCCCCAACGGTGTGCGGGCGCTGGAATGGCTTGGCGTGATCGACCGGTTGCGCGATGCCCTGTTCGAGCCTGAGGCGATCTCGCTGCGGATCGGGCGGACGGGGCGCACGGTGTTTCGCCTGCCGATGAAGGGCTATGCGCAGAACCGCTGGGGCGCGCCTTTCTACCAGGTCCACCGGGCCGATCTGCATACAGCTCTGGCAGATGCGCTGCGCGACGCGGGCGGGCTGATCCGCACAGGCTCGGAGGTGACGGGTTATGTGCGCGAACATAATGGGGCCTCGGCCTATATTGCCGATCGTGACCAGCGCAATTTCGGCGATATCCTGATCGGTGCGGATGGGATCAAATCGGTCATCCGCGCGCAGATGCTGGGGGCTGACAGGGCGCGGTTTACCGGCAATACCGCCTGGCGCATCCTCGCGCCGCTCGACGCGCTGGATCGCCCGCCGCCGCCTGAGGGCGTGATCTGGGCCGGTCGCGGGCGGCATGCCGTGACGACGCGCATCAAGGGCGGCACGGTCGTGAATTTCGTGGGGATCGTGGAGCAATCGGACTGGCGTGAGGAAGGTTGGACCATCCCGGGCGAGCAGGCGCAGGCGCTGCAAGATTTCGCAGGCTGGCGGCCGGAGCTGCTGGAGATCATCCGCAGCGATCCCGCGCCAAGCCGCTGGGCGCTGTTTGATCGCCCGCCGCTTGCCACCTGGCTTGACGGGCCGGTGGCCTTGCTGGGTGATGCGGCCCATCCTATGCTGCCTTCCATGGCGCAAGGGGCTGTGCAGGCGCTGGAGGATGCGGTGGTTCTGGCGCGCTGTCTGGAAGATATGGCGCCTGATCAGGCTCTGAAAGCCTATTTCGAGACACGAAAGCCAAGGGTGACGCAGATACAGGCCCGGTCGCGGGACAATCTGGAGATGTTTCACAAATCAGGTCTGTCGAAGCTCTTCACCTATGCGCCGATCTGGGCTGCCGCGCGGCTTGTGCCTGATATGATCCATAAGCAGCAGGACTGGATTTACGGCGCAGACGTCACTGCCGCAGCCGCGAGATAACAGGCGCAGCCCGTCAGCGCGGCATAGTCATCTTCGATCACATGGACCGCGAACCGCTCCATCAGCGGGGCAAAGCGGCCCTTGTCGCGGAAGGCTTGCGCGAAGCCGAGCGCATCGAAATGCTGCGCGAAAGCACGCGCGACGCCACCTGCAAAATAGATCCCGCCAAAGGGCAACTGGGTGAGGGCGAGATTGCCTGAGACCGTGCCGAGCATACGGATGAAGACCTTTGCCGTCTGGGCGCAGATCGGATCGCTCCCTGCCTCGAAATCCGCGACAATTGCGGCGGCGGTTTTGTCCTTGGGCGTCCCGGCCTCTGCGGCGAGCCAGCTATAGACC
>CAYGUB010000021.1:11849-20557 GCA_964352845.1 uncultured Rhodobacterales bacterium
CTATAGACCTGCTCCAGCCCGCGCCCCGACAGCATATCCTCGATGGCGGGAAAGCCATGGGTTGCGTCAAAGCGGTCGGCAAACCGTATCTCAAAGGCCGAGCGCAGGGGCAGGGTGGCGTGACCGGCCTCGGCCGCCGGCACGATCCGCCCGGTCGGGCCATCCAGTACCGGCGCGATGTTGAACCCGGTCCCAACCCCGATGACCAGTTTGGGTGCCTCGGGCTCTGCCTGTGCCTCGATCAGCGGCGTGACGGAGCCCGGAGCCAGCTGACCCAGGGCATGGCCCTGCGCCTGCAGATCATTGAGCAGTTTGACATGTTCCGCCTTGCTGGCCTGTGCCAGCGTCTGCTCATCAATCGCCCAGTCGAGATTGGTCAGACTGCCGCGCCCGTTCTCGACCGGACCGGCAAGCGCCACGCAGGCACCGGCGCAATCAACACTGCCCTGTTCGGCCAGATAGAGCCGCAAGACGGTCTCCAGATCGGGGTGATCGGCATTGCGGTAGCGCATGACGCTGCCGGTCATCAATGTTGCGCCCGCAGCCAGAGCCACGCGCGTGTTGGTGCCGCCAATATCGGCGACGAGGGAGTAGCGGTCGGTGGCGCTCATGCCCGTTCCAAAGCTGTTGCAAGCGCGTGATAGGACGCTTTTGGGCTGCGCTGCAATGTCTCAAAATCAACATGGACGAGCCCGAAGCGCTTTTCATAGCCAAGCGCCCATTCATAATTGTCGAGAAGCGACCAGAATGTATACCCCTTGAGCGGCACGCCATCCTCCATCGCGCGCCTCGCAGCCGCGATATGCGCGTCGAGATAGTCGATCCTCGCCTGATCGGGCAGCTCCGGCACATCGTCATTGGCCATGCCGGATTCAGTGACATAAAGCGGCAGGCCCTTAGTATATTCGCGGTCCACCCAGGTCAGGAAGTGATGCAGGCCTTCGGGGTAGATCTCCCAACCCACTTGGGTTTTCGGCAAGGGCCCCGGGACCTCTTCGTGGCTGGGCCATGGATCGTTATTGGGCGCGATGCGCTTGCAGGTGTAATAGTTGAGCCCCAGCCAGTCGAGCGGCTGGCCGATCACCTCGAAATCCGCGTCCCAGCCTTTTGGCATATGGGGCGCCAGCCCCTCCATCACATCGTTCGGGTAGGCACCCTTGAACAGCCCGCCCAGAAAGAAGCGGTTGTAATACCCGTCATAAAGCTGTGCCGCGCGCGCGGCCTGCGCGCTGTCATCGGCGGGGTGGGCATATTCAAAGTTGCACACAGCCCCGAGGTTTTTCATCCCCAGCGCGCGCATCGCCTGAATGGCGCGGCCATGGCCCAGCATGACGTGATGCATTGCATGGGCCGTGGCGCGGATATCGCGCAGCCCCGGCGCATGATGGCCCAGAAAATGTGACAGCCAGCCCACGCACCACGGCTCATTGATTGGGGCTGTGGAAAACACCCGGTCGCCGATCCGCTCCATGATCACGGTGGCGAAATCGGCGAACCAATAGGCGATGTCGGGGTTGCGCCAGCCGCCCAGATCCGCAAGCGGCACGGGCAGTTCCCAATGATAGAGCGTGGCCATCGGTTTGAGACCGCGTGCCAGCATCGCATCGACCAGCCTGTCGTAGAAATCGAGCCCTTCGGGGTTCGGCGCCCCGCGACCCTCCGGAAGCACCCGGGCCCAGGAGGTCGAGAAGCGGTAGCCATCCAGTCCCATCCCGGCAGCAAGGTCGAGATCTTCCTCATAGCGGTGATAGTGATCGCAGGCCCTTCCGCCATGCTCGGCGCGTATGACATTGCCGGGGGTCTGGGCAAATGTATCCCAATGCGTCGTGCCTGCACCGCCGAAGGCGTGGCCTTCAATCTGGTAGCTTGAGGTGGCTGCGGCAAACAGGAAGTCTTGCGGGAAATCGCGGCGCGAGAAATTCATGGTGCTGGTCATGTTCTGAATTGGCCTTTTGCTATGCGGGCGGGGCCGGTTTCTATGGGGCAGGGCTGGTGGATGGAACAGGCCCCGTTGATTTTCCGACCACAAGTTCAGCCTCCCAAAGTTCCTGGACAGGCTCGGCAGGCCCATTGGCGATGATATCGAGCAATATCTCCGCGCAGCGCCTGCCTGCCGCGCGCACGGAGGAACGGGCGGCGGTAAAGATCGGCTCTCCCGCGCCGTTGGGCAGGTAGGAGATCTGGTCGTCAAAGCAGATGATGGAGAAATCCTTGCCCATCACCATGCCAGCCTCTTCTATGGCGCGGCGCACACCCAGCGCGGACACGATCGAAGAGGTCACGATCGCCGTGGGCGGTTGGGCACTGCCGAGCATGGTCCGGGCGGAGTCGTAGCCATAGGGCTCGGTCATCTCGCCTGTGAACATCACGTCTGGATCAATCGCGATGCCATGGCGCGACAGGGCGGTCTGATAGCCGGTCCGCCGCCTTGCTGCGAAATCCAGCCGCTCCAGCCCGTTGACAAGCCCGATGCGGCGATGGCCAAGATCGAGCAGGAACCGCGTCGCCCGCTCAATCGCGCGCATGTTGTCGACATCAAGCCAGGCATAGCCGGGCTGCGCATCCGACGACCGCCCATGAACCACAAAGGGCAGCCCCAGATCGCGCAGCATCGGGATGCGCGGATCGTCACGCACGGGCCCGTGCACGATTACGCCGTCCACCGTACCATTCTCGGCCAGGCGGGCATAGGCGGCTTCTTCCTGATCGTCGCTGACGACAGACAGGCGCATGTCATAGCCGTGGCGGGCATAGACCTCGCCCGCACCGGCGATGAAGTCGGAGAAGATCACATTGACCATCTCATGCTGGGTGGAAAAGGGGATGACATGGCCGATGGCCATTGTGCGGCCGGTCGCGAGGCTTTTGGCGCGTTGATTGGGGCTGTAATTATGCTTCTTGGCTGCCGCCTTGATCCGGGCACGCGTCTTCTCGCTGACCTCGGGGTAGCCGTTCAGGGCGCGGCTCACCGTCGTCTGCGACAGGCCGAGGATCTTCGACAGCTCACTGAGATTCATATACCACACCCGCGCCCAAAGCGCTTTTAATCCCCTCTATCTCTTAGTCAATGCAACCGCGAAGGTCAAAGGTGAAAGAGGTGTTTTGCCCCGCGTTCCTTTGACAATACGGGTCTTCGCGATAGATTGTGGGTGGATAATTGACATTGCTGCAGGGATAAGGCAAAGAGATCACATCCAAAGCGCTTTGGAAAATCTTCGGGGCGTGGATGGGACAAACGAAGCGGCGCATTTGACCGCAACTGGGAGGACATCATGAAACATCACCTTTACGCGGGCACTGCGGTGCTTGCGATGTCGACTGTTATGGCGCAGGCCGATGGCCATTTGCTGTTTGGCGAGGGAGAGGGCGCTTTCACCTGGGACAGTTACGCATCCGTCAAGGAGCAGGATTTCAGCGGCGAGACTATCACAGTCGCAGGTCCCTGGACTGCCGAGGATCGCGATCTGGTCGAAAGCGTCATCGCCTATTTCGAGGCTGCGACCGGGGCCGAGGTCGACTATTCCGGCTCTGACAGTTTCGAGCAGCAGATCGTCATCGACACCGAGGGTGGCAGCCCGCCCAATATCGCGATCTTCCCGCAGCCGGGTCTGGCCGCTGATCTGGCCGGCAAAGGCCTGCTGAGCCCGCTTGGCCCCGAGACAGCCGCCTGGGTTGAGGAAAACTACGCCGCCGGGAGTTCGTGGGTTGATCTGGGCACTTATGGCAATGCCGACGGGCAGGACGAGCTGTTTGGCTTTTTCTACAAGGTCGATGTGAAGAGCCTTGTCTGGTACAGCCCCGACAATTTCGAGGATGCGGGCTATGACGTGCCCGAGACGATGGAAGATCTCAAGGCGCTGACCGATCAGATCGTGGCCGATGGTGGCACGCCGTGGTGCATTGGTCTGGGATCGGGCGGTGCGACCGGCTGGCCTGCGACTGACTGGGTCGAGGATATGATGCTGCGCACGACCTCTCCTGCCGATTATGACGCCTGGGTGGCCAATGAGATACCGTTCAACGATCCCAAGGTGATCGCGGCCATCGAGGAATTCGGTGCCTTCGCGCGCAATGACGACTATGTGGCGGGCGGTGCCGGTGCCGTCGCCTCGACCGATTTCCGCGACAGCCCCAAAGGTCTGTTTGCCAGCCCGCCGCAATGCTACATGCACCGTCAGGCCAGCTTTATCCCGTCCTTCTTCCCCGAGGGCACGGTTGTGGGCGAAGATGCCGATTTCTTCTACTTCCCGAGCTATGCCGACAAGGATCTCGGCAATCCGGTTCTGGGCGCGGGCACATTGTTTGCGATCACCAAGGACAGCCCGGCGACACGCGGTTTTCTGGAGTTTCTCAAAACGCCGATCGCGCATGAGATCTGGATGGCGCAAAAGGGCTTCCTGACCCCGCATAAGGGCGTCAATACCGAGGTCTTCACCGACCCGACCGTGGCCAAGATGAACGATATCCTGCTCAATGCCGATACGTTCCGCTTTGACGGCTCTGACCTGATGCCCGGCGCTGTTGGCGCAGGCGTGTTCTGGACCGGCATGGTTGATTACGCGGGTGGCAAATCCGCCGAGGAAGTCGCAGGCCAGATCCAGGCGACTTGGGACTCGATCAAGTAAAGAGACGACCGGCCCGCGCCTGATGGGGCGCGGGTCACTGCATTTTGTCAACCAACCCCGGGGGTCGTGCCATGCAGCAGATTATCTTTGCGTCTGCGACAATCGTCATCGGTGTGTTCGGCTGTGTGGCCTATTTCTATTTCTCGAACCTGATCCTGGACCGTCTGTATCCGGCAAGCGGTGCCAATGCCTCGCGCAATATCAACCGGGCCAATCTGATACGGCCCTGGCTGTTTATCGGGCCTGCGATTGTGCTTTTGGGGCTTTATCTGGTCTATCCGGTGATCTGGTCGCTGATCCTGTCCTTCTACGATTCCGGCGGTGACGAATGGGTGGGCTTGAGCAATTACAGCTTTCTTGCCGGTGACGCCAAATTTCGCGAGTCTCTGGGCAACAATATGCTGTGGCTGATCTTCGTGCCGACCATGGCGACCTTGCTGGGCCTTCTGGCCGCCGCGCTGACCGACCGGATCAAATGGGGCACATTCGCGAAATCCATGATCTTCATGCCGATGGCGATTTCCTTCGTGGGTGCCGCGGTGATCTGGAAATTCATCTATGAGTTTCGCGGAGAGCCTGCCGAGCAGATCGGATTGCTCAATGCCATTGTGATGTATTTCGGCGGCACGCCACAGGCCTGGGTGACGGTGCCGTTCTGGAACAACTTCTTTCTGATGATCATTCTGGTCTGGATCCAGACCGGCTTTGCCATGGTGATCCTGTCGGCCGCTCTACGCGGTATCCCCGAAGAGACGATCGAGGCCGCGATCCTTGACGGTGCCTCGCCCCTGCAGGTCTTCTGGAAGATCAAGGTGCCGCAGATCTGGGGCACGATTGCGGTGGTCTGGACGACGATCACGATCCTTGTGCTCAAGGTGTTCGATATCGTCTTTGCCATGACCAACGGGCAATGGGGCACGCAGGTGCTGGCCAATATGATGTATGACTGGTCCTTCCGGGCCAATGATTTCGGGCGCGGCTCAGCGATTGCGATGGTGATCATGCTGCTGGTCACGCCGATCATGGTCTGGAACATCATCAATGCGCGCAAGGAGATGCGGTGATGGATAACATCGTTGGCGTCAAATCGCGCCTGACCTGGGCTGTCAATATCTCGGTGGTGGTGCTGGTGTTGCTGTGGACCATCCCGACCTTCGGTCTGTTGGTCTCGTCCTTCCGCGATGCCGATCAATTGGTGAATTCAGGTTGGTGGTCGGCCCTGACGGCCTCCGAGCAGAACACGGTGCTGCGCATCGGTCTCGACCGGCAGGAGCCCGATGGCGACGGGGTCAGGATAACCGGCAATGTCTTTGGCGAGGAAGGCGGCACGGTGACGGCTTTCGGGACAAGCTCGCGCGATCCGGTGGCCTTTGCGCCGGGCGAGACCGGAGAGATGTCGCGCGGCCGCACACTGACGGTGGCGGAGAATGGTGACTTTGTGCTGAGCATGCCCGAGCGTGACGACGGCACGCGGGGACCGCGGGTATTCATCAGCGCCATCGAGGCGCCGGAATTCACGACGGACAACTATTCAGGCGTGCTGTTCTCCGAAGGGATCGGGCGCGCCTTTCTCAATACATTCACCGTGACGATCCCGGCCACGATCATCCCGATCCTGATCGCAGCCTTTGCCGCCTACGCGCTGGCCTGGATGGAGTTTCCGGGCCGCGCGTTGATCATCGCGGCCATTGTCGGGCTGTTGGTCGTGCCGCTGCAAGTGGCGCTGATCCCGCTGCTCAAACTCCACACGACCGTGGGCATTGGCAAAGGCTATCTGGGCATTTGGCTTGCCCATACCGGCTTTGGCCTGCCGCTGGCCATATATCTGTTGCGAAACTATATGGTCGGGCTGCCGCGTGAAATTATCGAAAGCGCCCGGGTCGACGGGGCCACGGATTTCGAAATCTTCCGCAAGATCATCCTGCCGCTCAGCTTCCCGGCGCTGGCCAGTTTCGCGATCTTCCAGTTCCTGTGGACCTGGAACGATCTGCTGGTGGCCAAGGTGTTTCTCGGCACGTCAGACAGCGAAAAGGTGATGACGGGCCAGATCGTGGAGCTTCTGGGCTCGCGCGGGGGCAATTGGGAAATCCTGACGGCAGCGGCCTTCGTGTCGATGTTTGTGCCGCTGGTCGTGTTCTTCGCGATGCAAAAATATCTGGTGCGTGGCCTTCTGGCCGGCTCGGTTAAGGGTGGATAGATGACACAATTTCAAAAACTGGACCCCGCAATGACGGATGCGGATTGGTGGCGTGGGGCCGTGATCTATCAGATCTACCCGCGCAGCTTTCAAGACAGCAATGACGACGGGATCGGCGATTTGCCGGGCATCACGCAGCGCATGTCCTATATCGCCTCGCTGGGGGTGGACGCGATCTGGATCTCGCCATTCTTCACCTCGCCGATGAAGGATTTCGGCTATGATGTCAGCGACTATTGCGACATTGATCCGATGTTCGGCACGCTGGATGATTTTGACCGGATGCTGGACGCTGCGCATGCGGCGGGCGTCAAGGTGATGATTGATCTGGTGCTGTCGCATAGCTCTGAGCAGCATGAGTGGTTCGAGCAAAGTCGCCAGAGCCGCGATAATGACAAATCCGACTGGTATGTCTGGGCCGACCCCAAACCCGACGGCACACCGCCCAATAACTGGCTGTCGATTTTTGGTGGGCCCGCCTGGACCTGGGATGCGCGGCGCGAGCAATATTACCTGCACAACTTCCTGGCCTCACAGCCGGATCTGAACTTCCACAATCCTCAGGTCCAGGATGCGCTTCTGGGTGTGACCCGCTTCTGGCTGGAGCGCGGGGTGGACGGGTTCCGGCTCGATACGATCAATTTCTATTTCGCCGACAAGCAATTGCGCGACAATCCGGCGCTGCCGCCTGAGGATCGCAATGCAACCATCGCGCCATCGGTCAATCCCTATAACCACCAGCTGCATCTCTATTCCAAGAACCAGCCGGAAAACCTGGAATTTCTCGCCCGGTTCCGCGCACTTCTTGATGACTATCCGGGCAGCGCCGCTGTGGGGGAGGTGGGCGACGCACAGCGCGGGCTGGAGCTTTTGGGCGCCTATACCAAGGGCACGACCGGGGTACATATGTGCTACGCGTTTGAGCTTCTGGCCCGTGACAAGCCGACCGCTGCCCGCGTGGCAGAGGTGATGGCGCGGGTTGATGAGCTGGCGCCGGATGGCTGGGCCTGCTGGGCGTTTTCCAACCATGATGTGGAGCGTCACGCCTCCCGCTGGGAGCTGTCAACTGCGGGTGTGCATGCCTATATTTGCCTGCTGGTCTCCTTGCGAGGCTCGATCTGCATCTATCAGGGCGAGGAACTGGGGCTGGGCGAGGCAGAGGTGGCGTTTGAGGATCTGCAGGATCCCTACGGCATAGAGTTCTGGCCGGAATTCAAAGGCCGGGATGGGTGCCGCACGCCGATGGTCTGGGAGACCTCCAATCTCAATGGCGGGTTTTCGCAATCGCAACCCTGGCTGCCGGTCAGCCCGGAGCATCTGCACAGCTCGGTCAGTGCGCAGGAAGCGATGCCGGTCGCGACGCTGCATTGCTACCGCCGCGCCATCGCGTTCCGAAGCGCGCATCCGGCGCTCGTCAAGGGCAGCATGGAGGATATGCAGGCCAAGGGCGATGTCTTGTCCTTTCTGCGCAGACATGGCGATGAGGTGATTTTCTGCGTCTTCAATCTGGGCGACGATCCGGCGCAGATCAGCTTGCCTGAAGGCCGTTGGATCGCGCTCGGCGGAGAGCTGAACGCGGCGGCGGCGGGCGATGACGGGGTTTTTCATCTTGATCCGTGGCAGTTTGGCTTCGCGCGCATGCAGGTAGGGGGATAGGCTATGGCAAATCTGAACTTGGCAAATGTCGGTAAGTCCTATGGCGAGACGGTCGAGGTGCTCAGGGATATCAATCTCGACATCAAGACGGGCGAACTGATTGTTTTCGTGGGCCCCTCGGGCTGCGGCAAATCCACCTTGCTGCGGATGATCGCGGGGCTTGAGCGGATCACGACCGGCACGCTTGAAATCGACGGCGTGCCGATGAATGATGTCCCGCCTGCACAGCG
>CAYGUB010000022.1:0-12253 GCA_964352845.1 uncultured Rhodobacterales bacterium
GAGTTATTCCGAGGTGTTCTTGTCGAGCATATCGTATTTACGGAGCTTCACATAGAGGCTCTGGCGGGACAAGCCCAGCATCTCTGCCGCTGCGACGCGGTTATTGCCCGTCAGCTCGACCGCGGTCTGGATGCAGATCTTCTCGATCACATCGGTAGTGGCCGACACGATATCTTTCAGCGGCGAGGAGCCGACCAGCTCCAGCACATTGCGCATCTTCTCGTCATCCTGCACGTCGGAGGCATCGCGCAACACTTCCCGGCGGGATGCATCGCGGATCACGAAGGCGAACCGGGAATTTGCGTTATCCTTGAGATGCGTCGTCGAAATCTCGACAGGGATTTCGGAGCCGTGCTGGCCGATAAGACGGGTGGAATACATCCGCATCCGGCCCGACCGGGCCGCATTGTCCAAAAGCACCTTCATGTCGACATTCCCGCGAATGAGGAAATCGGAAAGGTTGCGGCTTTTCAGATTGGCCACGGCAGCCGTGTCGGTCAGGTTGAGGAAGGATTCATTGGCTGACCGGATCCGCCCCTTGTCATCCGTAAAGATCAGCGCATCAATCCCGTCGCGAAACAGCGCGCCGAGATTATCCGCAAGCTCTGCTGCGACCCCTTCTGATCGCAGCTCGCCCTCAATCCGGCACAAAAGCGTGCGGTCGCCAGCGGCGCGGAACAGTTTCGGGAAGATCGCGATGGGCTTGCCGGTCCGGCTGGTCGCGAAGGTGACGGAGGTCTCCCCATCCGCCGCCGCTGCATCGATAAGCTGCTCCAGCGCCTGGGCGCGCTGCGCGGCTTCAAGCTCATTTGCGAAAATACCGCCGACCAGTGTATCGGCATCCGCGCCGAGCAAACCTGCCGCAGCCTCATTCAGATCGGTGATCCGCCCGGAGGCTGCATCAATCAGCGCCAGCGCATCGCGAGACGCCTCCATCAGGACACGGTAGCGCGTCTCGAAATCCCGGCGGCTCTCATAATCCTTTTCAAGCGCCAGCTGCGCCTTCACCAGGCGTTGCTGTAGCTCTGCAATGGGGCGCAGATCGCGGCCCAGCATCAGCATCGTATTCTCATGCCCGGTCGTGTGGAAACTGTAGCTGATCGGGAAATCCCAATTGGCATTGTCGAAATGATTCACCTCGACAGAGGTCGTCACGTCGCGCTTGCCGTCGCGATATTCCTGCAACAGGGCCTCGACCCGCGTCGCGCTGTCAAGCGCCAGAAAGTCGCGCAGGTCGCGGTTGATCCAGTGTTCCAGCTTGCCGAATGATCTGTTCAGCGGGTTAATCACAACCGTTTCGATGGTCCCATCGAGAGTGATCACAATAGCAATATCAGCCGCTGTCGCGACGATCTGGTTAAAGTGCTCTGGCTTGATTCTGGGGTCTTCAGCACCGATCCAGAAATCAATCTCCCGTGTGTTCATAACCTGCTACCTTAGCTCCAAATTGGTCCCTGTCTATATTGACGCAGTGTCTTTTACTGCAATATTGCAAACAGCCAGCGCTTCCCTTGGGTCCGATATAGCATGGTCTGCACCTGTTTCACTAAGCAAATCGGGCATCATCACGCGGCAACCGCCGATGACTATGGGGACATTTGTGCACAATGACGCACGCATCGACTTGATTAGATCGCGTGCTGCATTGATCGTGCGTGCGCTTGAGATCGAGATGCCGATCATGTTGTAGGGCTGCGCGACAGCCATCGTGGTCACGTCGCGATCGGTGAGCCCGATCGCCAGCTTGACGGAACAGCCCAGGGAGCGAAAGCTTTCGCGCGCCAGAAACACGCCCAGCAGATGATCTTCGCGCTGCGGCGCGGCCAAAAAGATGCGAGGCGCGCGGCTCGGGGCATCGCCACGGTTCTGGCGCGCGCTGATAGAGCGGACAGTTTCCTGGATGCGCGCCGTCCCGATTGTCACATCGACAAAGCTGATCGAATTCTTGCCCCACAGATCGCCCAGATAGCGCGCCGTGTCGGCCGCGTAGACGGTCATGAAATCCTGCGCGCTCGTCCCGCCTGCCATGACGTCGGAAACCGCCTCGCGTCGCTTGTCGGGATCATCGTCGATAAAGGCGAGTGCGAGCCGGTGGATCGTGTTCAGATAGCACTGGGCGCGGGTCTCTCCCCGGTCGGTCAGGACCAGCGACAGCGCTTCCGATACCAGATCCTCGACAGAGATGCTGCCGCCCGCCACAATCGAGTCAGTTGAATATTGATTCATGGAGCGACCGCGGGAGCGTCCGAATTGAAGGGAGTGACCACCGCACCTTTCTTGTCCGAGTCTGCCATACTCTACCTTAAGTTGCCATTTTGTAAAGCCGGTGGATCAGCTTTTATGTCTAGATTGATTTACATATAAGATGTCGTATTTTGGCGCATAGCTTAAAAATTGGTGCAATCGTGAGAACAATTCAATCTTCACAGAAGAACAATCCACGAAAACCACTGTAAACTGTCAACTTTACAGATGTAAGTTTGAGTTGACACTTCCCATGACCCACAGGTAGCCTTGAGGAAACAAGAAGAACATCCCAGGGAATCGAAGGAACCTCCATAAATGGTCAAGCCGACCGCAATATCGGGCCAGACATGTGGACTGTACACGCCCGACCAACGCGCCAGACGCGACGCGACGCGGTGGACATTGGTTCAGGGCATTCTGGCGCCGCTGCAGTTTCTGGTCTTCGGGATTTCCCTGTTCCTCGTGCTGCGCTATCTGGCGACTGGCGCGGGCTATGAGGTGGCCACAGCTTCGATCCTGATCAAGACTGCGTTTCTTTACGTCATCATGATCACCGGTGCGATCTGGGAGAAAGTCGTTTTTGGCCAATACCTTCTTGCCCCGGCCTTTTTCTGGGAGGACGTTTTCAGCTTTGGCGTGATCGCGCTGCATACGGCCTATCTCGTCGTGCTTTATCTCGGGCTTGCGCCCGGGGTGCAGATGGGCATCGCGCTGGCGGCTTATGCAGCCTATGTCATCAACGCGGCTCAGTTCCTGCTGAAGCTGCGCGCGGCAAGGCTGGAGGCCGCAGCGTGAACAAGCCCACACATATTGAGGCCGCGGGCTGCCTTGACGCGCCGATCCTCAAACAGCGCGGCCAGCGCGAGGTGTTTTGCGGGCTTACAGGTATTATCTGGCTGCACCGCAAGATGCAGGACGCCTTCTTTCTGGTGGTGGGCTCGCGTACATGCGCGCATCTTTTGCAGTCGGCTGCCGGTGTGATGATCTTTGCCGAACCCCGGTTCGGCACCGCGATCATGGAAGAAAAAGACCTCGCAGGCCTCGCTGACGCGCATGAAGAGCTTGATCGCGAAGTGGCCCGGTTGCTGGAACGTCGCCCCGATATCAAGCAGCTTTTCCTTGTGGGCTCCTGCCCGTCCGAGGTGATCAAGATCGATCTGTCCCGCGCAGCTGAACGCTTGACCCAGGTCCACGCACCGCATGTGCGGGTGCTGAATTACTCGGGCTCGGGGATCGAGACGACCTTCACCCAAGGTGAGGATGCCTGTCTTGAATCCATGGTGCCTGTGCTGCCATCCACCCAAGCCCGCGAATTGCTTCTGGTCGGTGCCCTGCCCGATGTGGTCGAGGATCAGGCGCTCAAGCTTTTGGGTGATATGGGCGTGGGCCCTGTCTCTGTCCTGCCAGCCGGGCGCGCCGATGCGATGCCGCATGTCGGGCCAAACACCAAATTCGCGCTGCTCCAGCCGTTTCTGGGCGAGACCGCCTCGGCCCTGACCCGTCGCGGTGCGTCGCACATCACGGCACCATTTCCATTCGGTGAGGAAGGAACGACGCTGTGGCTTCGCGCGATTGCCGATGAGTTCGGTGTCTCTGACGAGACGTTCGAGCAGGTGACAGCCGCCCCCCGTGCCCGGGCGCGCAAGGCGATTGCGGCTCAGGCCGAAGGGCTCAGCGGCAAGTCGATCTTCTTTTTCCCCGACAGCCAGCTCGAGATTCCGCTGGCCCGTTTCCTGACCCGCGAATGCGGCATGGATGCGATCGAGGTCGGCGCGCCTTATATCCACAAGGGCCTTGTTGGCCCGGATATGCAGATGCTGACCGCCGGCACGATATCGGAAGGGCAGGATGTTGATCTGCAGCTTGATCGCTGCCGCAGCGCGCGGCCTGATTTGACAGTCTGCGGGCTGGGGCTTGCCAATCCACTGGAGGCCGAAGGTCTGGCCACGAAATGGGCAATCGAGCTGGTCTTCACGCCAGTGCATTTCTATGAGCAGGCGGGCGATCTGGCCGGGCTGTTCTCGCGACCGTTGCGCCGGAAAGCGAAGCTGGAGGCTTTGAGATGAAGCTGACGGTCTGGACCTACGAGGGGCCCCCTCATGTCGGTGCGATGCGCGTTGCCACCGCGATGAAGGGCCTGCACTACGTGCTGCACGCGCCGCAGGGCGACACTTACGCGGACTTGCTGTTCACTATGATCGAGCGGCGCGATCATCGCCCGCCGGTGACCTATACGACCTTCCAGGCGCGCGATCTGGGCTCTGACACGGCGCATCTGTTCAAGGATGCCTGTGCCGATGCTTACGCGCGGTTTCAGCCCGAAGCGATCATTGTCGGTGCATCCTGCACGGCCGAGTTGATCCAGGATGATCCGGGCGGTCTGGCCGAGACGATGGGTCTCGATATCCCCGTGATCCCGCTGGAGCTGCCGAGCTATCAGCGCAAGGAGAATTTCGGCGCGGATGAGACGTTTTTCCAGATTGTGCGGACGCTGGCCAGGAAGGTGGAGCGGTCCGAGCGTCTGTCTTGCAACCTGTTGGGGCCGACGGCTTTGGGGTTCCGTCACCGTGACGATATCGAAGAGATCACGGGTCTGCTGTATGAGCTGGGCGTTGACGTAAATGTCGTCGCCCCTTACGGCGCGACGCCGTCAGATATCGCGCGGCTTGGCGCCGCGCATTTCAACGTCGCACTCTATCCCGAGACCTGCGAGGCGGCCTGCCGCTGGCTGGAGCGTGAATTTGACCAGCCCTATACCAAGACCGTGCCGATCGGTGTGGGTGCGACGCGGGATTTCATTGCCGAGGTCAAGGCGCTGGGCGCTGTGGGCGAGGCGGATGACGGCCGGTTGCGGCTGCCATGGTATTCGGCCTCGGTCGACAGCACGTATTTGACCGGCAAGCGGGTATTCGTGTTTGGCGATGGGACGCATGTCAAGGCTGCGGTCCGGATTGCCCGTGACGAGATGGGTTTCGAGGTTGTGGGCATGGGCTGCTACAATCGCGAGTTTGCCCGCGATATTCGTGCCATGGCCAGGGACTATGGCGTCGAGGCGCTGATCACGGATGACTATCTGGAGGTCGAGCGCCGCATCGAAGAGCTGGCGCCCGAGATGATCCTGGGCACCCAGATGGAGCGCCATATAGGCAAGCGTCTGGGCGTACCCTGCGCTGTGATCTCGGCCCCGGTGCATGTGCAGGACTTCCCCGCGCGGTATTCGCCTCAGATGGGGTTTGAGGGCGCAAATGTAATTTTCGACACGTGGGTCCATCCACTGGTGATGGGGCTGGAAGAGCATCTTTTGCATATGTTCCGCGAGGATTTTGAGTTCCATGACGATGCGGGTGCGTCGCATCATGGGGGCAAGGCGGTGGAGCGGGTTGAGACTGCGGATGCCTCCGGCGGGAATATTTCTGCCAGAATGAAGGATGGGGCCAGTGATGTGGTGATCTGGCTGGTCGATGCCGAGCGGGAGCTGAAGAAGATCCCGTTTTTCGTGCGTGGCAAGGCTCGGAAGAACACGGAGAGATATGCCAGCGAGAGGGGCATGCGCGAAATCAGTGTTGAGACGCTCTATGAAGCGAAGGCACATTATGCGCGATAGTTCGGATCATACGGGCTACCGCGTTGTGATCGTGACGCTGGACAGTCATACGGCCGGGCCCGCCGCACGGGTTTTGCCGCGTCTTGAGCGCGATTTTCCGGGTCTGAGTGTGACCATTCATGCCGCTGCCGAGTGGGGGGAGAGCCCCGCCAAGCTGGACGAGGCGCGTGATGCGGTGGCGCATGCGGATATTATTGTGGTCAATATCTTGTTTCTTGAGGAGCATGTTCAGGCCATTCTGCCTGCCTTGAAGGCGCGGCGTGCAGATTGTGATGCGATGATCGGGATCATTGCTGACGAGCAGATCGTCAATTTGACCAGGATGGGCGATATGGACATGTCCAGGCCCGCCTCAGGCATGCTGGCGGTGCTCAAGAAGCTGAAGCCGAAATCCAAGCCCAGCGCGAAACTGAAATCCGCTGGCAAGAGCCAGATGAAAATCCTGCGCCGGATTCCGCAGATCCTGAAGTTTCTGCCCGGCAGGGCTCAGGATTTGCGGAATTATTTCCTGACCATGCAATATTGGCTGGGTGGCTCGGATGACAATGTCGAGCAGATGATCCGCAATCTGGTGACGCGCTACAGTCACGATACGAGTTTCCGGGGCAAGGAGGTCAAGGCGCCGATCGAGTACCCGGAGGTGGGGCTTTATCATCCTGATCTACCCAACCGGATCTCTACCGATGCGCGCGCGCTGCCAGTGCCGGAGGCGCCGGTTGCGACGGTTGGTTTGCTGATGTTGCGCAGCTATGTGCTGGCCTCGGATACGGCGCATTATGACGGGGTGATCCGCGCCTTTGAGGCGCAGAATATCAAGGTGGTTCCGGCGTTTGCGGGAGGTCTGGACGGGCGCCCGGCTGTTGAGGCCTATCACGGCGAGATTGATGCGCTGGTGTCTCTGACCGGCTTTTCCCTGATTGGCGGGCCTGCCTATAATGACAGTGCCGCCGCCATGGAGCTTCTGGGCGGGCTGGATGTGCCCTATATCGCCGCGCATCCTTTGGAGTTTCAGACGCTGGGTCAGTGGGCTGACAGCCCGCAAGGCCTTGGGCCGGTCGAGACGACCATGCTGATTGCCCTGCCCGAGCTGGATGGGGCGACCAATCCCACAATGTTTGCCGGGCGGCACGGAGCAGAGGGCTGTCAGGGCTGCGCGCATATGTGTCAGCCTGCCGCTGATTGCCGGGCGATGGCGCCATGCCATGAACGGATCGCCAGCCTGACGGAGAAGACCCTGCGGCTGGCCAGTCTGCGGCGCAAGCTCAATGCCCAGAAGAAAGTTGGCGTGGTTCTGTTCGGCTTTCCGCCAAATGCGGGAGCTGTGGGGACGGCGGCGTATCTTGGTGTGTTCGAGTCCCTGTTCAATACTTTGGCGCGCATGAAGCGTGAGGGCTACGGGGTCGAGATGCCCGCTGATGTCGATGCGTTGCGCGCGCAGGTGCTGGAAGGCAATGGCGCGCAATTTGGCCAGCCTGCCAATGTGGCCGCTCAGGTCGATGCCGAGACGATTGTGCGCAACACGCCGCATCTGGCGGAGATCGAGGCCGTCTGGGGCCCCGCCCCCGGCAAGGTTCAGAGCGACGGGCGCGGTGTTTTCATTCTGGGGGCGCATTTCGGCAATGTCTTTGTCGGCGTCCAGCCTGCGTTTGGGTATGAGGGCGATCCGATGCGCCTGTTATTTGAACGTGGTTTCGCGCCGACCCATGCCTTTGCGCAATTCTACGCGTGGTTGCGCAACAGCTATATGGCCGATGTGATCTTGCATTTCGGGATGCATGGCGCGCTGGAATTCATGCCGGGCAAGCAGTCCGGGCTGGGTGCAGGGGATTGGCCCGACCGGTTGATAGGCGAGATGCCGAATGTGTATCTTTATGCGTCGAACAACCCCTCCGAGGCGACCCTGGCCAAGCGCCGCTCAGGTGCTGTGACGGTCACGCATATGACCCCGCCTCTGGCGCAAAGTGGGCTCTACAAGGGGTTGTTGGAACTGAAGGACAGCTTGACCCGCTGGCGCGCCATGGCGCCGGATGCCTCTGACAGGGCAGAGCTTGAGGCACTGATCGGCACGCAGGCCGAGGCCGTGGATATGACGGGCACAGCGCCCGATGATCTTTGGCTGAAACTGTTGGAAACAGAGGATGCGCTGATCACGGACGGGCTGCATGTTGTGGGTCGTGAGATCACGGCAGATGCGCGGGCGCGCTATCTCGACATCATGATTGATGCGGATGCCGAAACGCGGGCGCGGGTTGATGCGCTGTTGCAGGGGGATCATGAGCTTGACGGGATCATGCGGGCGCTGAACGCGCAGTTTATCCAGCCCGTTCCCGGCGGTGATCTGATCCGCAGCGCAGAGGTGCTGCCAACGGGGCGCAATATTCATGCGTTTGATCCGTTTCGCATGCCGACTGCATTCGCGATGCAGGACGGCGCGAAACAGGCGAAAACGCTGCTGGAGACGCAGGAGGTTTTACCCCGCACGGTGGCTTTGGTGCTGTGGGGCTCGGACAATATCAAATCCGATGGCGGGCCGATTGCGCAGGCGCTGGCCTTGATGGGGGCCAAGCCGCGGTTTGATACCTATGGCAGGCTCTGCGGGGCGGATCTGGTGCCGCTGGAGCAGCTTGGGCGGCCGCGTATTGATGTGGTGATGACGCTGTCGGGCATTTTCCGCGATCTGCTGCCGCTGCAGACCCGCATGCTGGCCGAAGCCGCGTTGAAGGCGGCGCGGGCCGATGAGCCGCTGGATCAGAATTTCATCCGCGCCCATGCTCTGGCTTATGCCACGCAGATGGATTGTGACCTTGAGACGGCGGCGCTGCGGGTCTTCTCCAATGCCGAAGGGACTTACGGCTCCAACGTTAACCAGTTGGTCGACAGTTCCGCCTTTGGTGATGAGGATGAGCTGGCCGATGCCTATGAGGCCCGCAAGAGCTTTGCCTACGGGGTGGACGGCAAGGCGGCACAAAACGCCGATCTGCTGCAAAAGGCCCTGAAAGATGTCGATCTGGCCTATCAGAACCTCGAGTCGGTCGAGCTGGGCGTAACCACGGTGGATCACTATTTTGACACGCTGGGCGGTATCGCCCGGGCTGTCAAACGGGCCAAGGGCGGTCAGTCCGCTCCGGTGTATATCGGTGATCAGACACGTGGCGAGGGCAAGGTCCGTACCTTGCAAGACCAGATCGCGCTGGAGACACGGTCCCGCGCGCTCAACCCGAAATTCTTCGAGCCGCTTCTAAAGCATGGCCATGAAGGTGTCCGCCAGATCGAGGCGCATGTCACCAACACGCTGGGCTGGTCGGCAACAACGGGCGAGGTGGAACCCTGGGTCTATCAGCGCCTGTCGGAGACCTTCGTGCTGGACGAGGAGATGCGCCGGAGGCTGGCCGCACTGAACCCCACGGCAAGTGCGCGGATGGCCAACCGGCTGATCGAAGCACATGAAAGAAATTACTGGCAGCCCGATGATGCAACGCTTGAGGCGTTGCAAGCGGGGGCCGATGAGCTCGAGGACGCCATGGAAGGCGTCGGAATGGCGGCGGAATGAGCCGGTCGATCAATGAAAGGAGGCTCCCATGAGCCCCAAGGATAACGTACCCGATCTTGGCGCGGACGGCGAAGGCTCCGTCCAGGTTCAGGATGAAACGCAGATCACCGGCGCGAAGGTGTTCAGTGTCTATGGCAAGGGTGGGATCGGCAAATCGACCACCTCTTCCAACCTGTCTGCGGCCTTCTCCATGCTGGGCAAGCGCGTGTTGCAGATCGGCTGCGATCCGAAACATGACAGCACATTCACGCTGACAGGCAGCCTTGTGCCGACGGTGATCGACACGCTCAAGGATGTGGATTTCCACGCGGAAGAGCTGCGCCCCGAGGATTTCGTCTACGAAGGTTTCAATGGCGTGAAATGCGTCGAGGCCGGGGGCCCGCCTGCCGGTACGGGCTGTGGCGGCTATGTGGTGGGCCAGACGGTCAAGCTGCTCAAACAGCACCACATGCTTGAGGATACCGATGTGGTGATCTTCGATGTGCTGGGCGATGTGGTCTGCGGTGGCTTTGCCGCGCCCTTGCAACATGCTGACCGGGCGCTGATCGTCACGGCCAATGATTTCGACAGCATCTATGCGATGAACCGCATTATCGCCGCGGTGCAGGCCAAGTCGAAAAACTACAAGGTGCGGCTGGCTGGCTGCGTTGCCAACCGCTCCAAAGACACTGACGAGGTAGACCGCTATTGCGACACGGTGGGTTTCAACCGTATCGCGCATATGCCCGATCTCGATGCGATCCGCCGGTCCCGGCTGAAGAAAAAGACCCTGTTTCAGATGGATGACGACGAGGACATCGTGCAGGTCCGCAAGGAATATATCCGGCTGGCCGAGACGCTTTGGAACGGCACGGAGCCACTTGCCCCCGCGCCGCTTCCCGATCGCGAGATCTTCGAATTGCTTGGCTTCGACTAGATGAACCTGACGCCCACATATCAGCGCACACGCGCGCGGGTCGAGGATTACTTCGACCGCACGGCGACCCGCACCTGGGAGCAGCTGACCTCCGACGCGCCTGTATCGGGCATTCGCGCCACGGTGCGCGCCGGGCGCGAGGAGATGCGCGCTCTGATGCTTGCGCAGCTGCCCGATGATCTGCGCGGCGCGCGGGTGCTTGATGCGGGCTGTGGCACCGGTGCCATGTCGGTTGAGCTGGCTGAACGCGGGGCGGATGTTCTGGGCGTCGATATCTCGCCCTCGCTTATCGAAATTGCAGGGGCGCGCCGTCCGAGCCGCGTGAAGGGCAGTCTGGGCTTTCAGGCCGGCGACATGTTCGACCCGGCGCTGGGCAGGTTCGACTATATGCTCGCGATGGACAGCATGATCTATTACGGCGCCAGTGATCTGGGGTCCATCCTCGCGGGGCTTGCGCCGCGTCTGCATGAAAAGGTGATCTTCACCCTGCCGCCGCGCACCCCGCTTTTGATGGCGATGTGGCGCGTGGGCAAGCTCTTCCCCCGCAAGGACCGCTCGCCTGTCATGGTGCCGCATACTGTCACCGGCGTGAGCAACGCGGCGCGCGCAGCCAGGGCGCGCGGGTTTATCGCAGAGATCGGCACGGTCAATCGCGGCTTCTACCACTCCATGGCACTCAGCTTTGAGGGGGCGAAATGAGCGATCAGACGTCATCCTCCAAACAGGGCTTTGTGACCGCCTTTACCACCCGGTTCCTGCCATTCTCGGACGCGGCAAGCGAAGAGCTGCCCCTATGGCAGCTTTTGCGCCTGTCGCTGTTCCAGATCTCGGTCGGGATGGCTGCGGTGATGCTGCTTGGCACGCTTAACCGCGTGATGATCGTGGAGCTGAGCGTGCCTGCTTTCCTCGTTGCCTTCATGATCGCCCTGCCGGTGCTGATCGCGCCATTCCGGGCCATTCTGGGGTTCAAGTCAGACAATTACCGCTCCGCCATCGGCTGGAAGCGCCTGCCCTATCTTTGGTTCGGCACATTGTGGCAATTCGGTGGGCTGGCGATGATGCCGATGTGTCTGCTGGTGCTGTCGGGCGACAATACCTATGACATTCCATATGCCGGAGAGGTCCTTGCCGCACTCGCTTTTGTGATGACGGGCCTCGGCATGCATATGACACAAACCGCCGGGCTCGCGCTCGCCGCTGATCGCGCAACCGACGAGACCCGGCCGCGCGTCGTGGCGCTTCTATATGTGATGTTTCTGGTCGGCATGGGGATTTCTGCGCTGATCGTGGGTGCGCTTTTGCGCAACTACACCCCATTGACCCTGATCCAGGTTGTGCAGGGCACGGCAGTGGCGACGCTGCTGTTGAACGTAACGGCACTTTGGAAGCAGGAGCGCGTCAATCCCATGACCTCGGAGCAACGCGCAGCCCCGAAGCCGAAATTCTCGCAGGCCTGGGCGGATTTCGCAGCCGGCGGGCACGCGGGTCGGTTGATCGTTGTGGTGGCGCTGGGCACTTTGGGCTTCAACATGCAAGATGTGCTGCTGGAGCCCTATGGCGGCGAAATTCTGGGGCTTTCGGTCTCTTCCACCACGCTTCTGACGGCGATGTGGTCGCTGGGCGCGCTGATCGGTCTGGGCTTCGCGGCCCAATGGTTGACAAAGGGGCTTGATCCGTTCCGCATGGCATCGCGCGGGTTGCTTGCTGGCATCATAGCCTTCTGCACCGTGATCTTCGCGGCGCCTCTGGGCAGCAGCGTGCTGTTTTTCGCAGGGGCTACGATCATCGGCCTTGGCGGCGGGTTGTTTGCCGTGGCCACACTGACCGCGGCCATGACATTGCCCGCACAAGGTATGGCCGGTCGGGGTCTCGCCCTTGGCGCCTGGGGCGCGGCGCAGGCCACTGCCACGGGGCTTGGTGTGGCCATCGGTGGCTC
>CAYGUB010000022.1:12263-20300 GCA_964352845.1 uncultured Rhodobacterales bacterium
CGTCAATTCTGTGGCTCTGCAAGGCGGTCTTGGCGAGGCCATGAACTCTGCCGCGACGGGCTATTCAGTCGTCTACCATCTGGAAATCGCGTTGCTGTTTGTGACGCTTATCGTGCTCGGCCCGCTTGTCCGGTTCGAGCGTAAAGACCCTTCGGAACGCGCCGCCAAGATCGGGCTTGCGGACTTTCCAACATGACACCTTACGGAGGATACAATGGTTGATCCATTCTTTGGCAATTTCGATCTCGCCTCGCTCAGCTTGTGGCTGTTCTGGGCTTTCTTCGCCTTGCTGATCTACTATCTGCAAACCGAAAACATGCGCGAGGGCTACCCGCTCGAGGATGATGACGGCAAGCCCGCTGCCAATCAGGGTCCGTTCCCTGTGCCAAGCCCCAAGACGTTCAAACTGCCGCATGGCCGGGGCGAGGTCACAGTGCCCGACCTGCAACCTGAACGCCGCGATCTGGCGCTCAAGCGGACAAATGCATCGAACGGCTTTCCCTTTGAGCCAACGGGCGATCCGATGGCTGACGGTGTTGGCCCGGCCTCCTGGGCGCCGCGTCGCGATGTGCCGGAGCTCGATGGTCATGGCCATCCCAAGATCGTGCCGATGTCGGGCGCACAAAGCTTTGTCTTTGCAGCGGGTCTGGATCCGCGTGAGCTGCCGGTCGAGGCCGGTGACGGCGCGATCGTTGGCACCATTACCGATATGTGGATCGACGAGCCCGAGCAGCTTGTGCGCTATCTGGAGCTGACGCTGAATGGTGAGCACGGCACGGGCAAGCGCATGCTGCCCATTCAGCTGGCCAAGATCAAACGCGATCGGGTCCGGGTTCATGCCATCTATGGCAAGCAGTTTGCCGGTGTGCCGATGATCAAATCGTCGAACCAGATCACGCTGCTCGAGGAAGAGAAGATCTGCGGTTATTATTCCGGCGGGAAGCTTTATGCCTCGCAGGATCGGCAAGATCCGCAGCTGTAAGGAGCGCACATCCCATGTCCCATGATGATTTTGCCGTTGAGCCGATTGAAGGCCTGCCCGAGTTGCCCCCCGAAGGCGAAGAGATCCTCTGGCAAGGGCGTCCTCAATGGTGGTCTTTGGCCAAGGAAAGCCTGAACATCTATTGGATCATGGGATATTTCCTCCTTCTGGGTGTCTGGAGATCGGTCAATCTGATGGAGATCACCGATACGTCCACAGCCATCACGGGCGCGCTGCCCTTCGTGATTCTGGGCGGTCTGACTTGCGCGATCCTGGCGCTGATTGCCTATGTCATGGCGCGCGCGACGGTCTACACGATCACCAACCGCCGCGTGGCCATGCGCATCGGGGCGGCTTTGACCGTGACGCTGAACCTGCCTTATCGCTGGATCAACTCCGCCGATCTGGATCTGCGCAAATCGGGCACGGGCACGGTCGCGCTGCACCTGAAGGATGATGGCGTCACAAAGCTGAGCTACCTGACCTGCTGGCCGCATGTGCGCCCGTGGAAGATGAACCCGACGCAACCGGCCTTGCGCTGCATCAAGGACGCAGAGCAGGTCGCGGCCATATTGGGTCAGGCTGCGCAGACACGCATTGCCCGGCAGGCACAGGCCCAGGACATGCCTGACGCGATGCCTGCCGAGTAGAGGAGAGGACAGATGAGCGAACAAGACCTTGTTATACGCGACCGCGAGATGATCCCCACACGACTTTTGCGTGCGATGGCGGGTCTGGTGCTCGTCTGTCTTGCAGTGGCCAGCTATGCCTCCTTCACTGATCGCCCGCTTGAGGCGATGCCACCCGATCTGCCGATCATCAAGGAGCGCGTCATTGTGATCGACGCCTCCATGTCGGGCGCTGTGACAGTCACGGAACCTGACGGGACGCTTGTTGCCGATCTCGCCCCTGAACAAGGCGGGTTTATTGCAGGTGTTGGCCGTGTTCTGGAACGGGAACGGGCCAAGCTGGGTCTGGAGGGCACGCTGCCCATCCGGCTCATCCAATACGAAAACGGTCGTCTCGCTTTGCGCGATGACCATACCGCGTGGCGGGCCGAGCTTCAGGGCTTTGGCCAGACGAATGAGGCCGCGTTTCACAACCTTCTCAACAACTGACGGGAGACAGTTACTATGGGACTATTCACCAAAGACTTTGAGACCGCGCCCTGCGAGGTCGAGGTCAGCCACACTTTCGACAGCCTGCATGCGCATGTGAAGTTTCTCAACGGGGCCACGATCAACCCCGGTGACGAGGTCATTGTCCATGGCGCCCCCGTGCTGGCGGGTTATGGTGAGGTGATCATTGAAGAGCGCACCGCCACCATCACCCGTGCCTCGAAGCTGGAACAGATCTGGACCCGGCTGACGGGTGATCTTGAATGTATGGAACTGGCCGAATTTGCTTTCAGTGAAGGAGCCCTGTCATGAACGCCCATAGCGAGTTGAACAGCCCCGACCAGAACGCCGTAGGCATTATCCCTGAAAACTCAGACCAAGCCACAGCCGTAGCGACCGAAACCACGCTTCTGGATCCCCGTTTCTACACCACTGACTTTGACGAGATGGACCGCATCGATGTCACGCCCGTGCGCGATCAATGGGACGAGATGGTGGGCAAGATGGCCGCCGACCCCAACAAGGGTCATTTCAAGAAGAACGATACCTGGGAGACGCCCGACTGGGACAATATGGAGCCCAAGCTGAAGGCGGAGCTGATCGACTTTCTGGTCTCTTCCCTGACGGCGGAATTCTCGGGCTGTGTTCTGTATAAGGAGATGAAGCGGCGCGGGAACAATCCCGATATCTGCCAGCTCTTCCAGCTTATGGCGCGCGACGAGGCGCGGCATGCGGGCTTTATCAACGATGCGCTGCGCGAGGCCGGTGTCGCGGTCAATCTCGGGTTTCTGACCAAGGCGAAGAAATACACCTATTTCCGCCCGAAATTCATCTATTACGCGACTTATCTGTCCGAGAAGATCGGTTACGCGCGGTATATCACAATCTATCGGCATCTGGAGAAGAACCCCGACAAGATGATCCATCCGATCTTCAAGTGGTTCGAGAACTGGTGCAATGACGAGTTCTCACACGGTGAGGCCTTCGCGCTTTTGATGAAGACCGACCCGAAACTGACCAATAGCTGGCAGAACAAGCTGTGGATCCGCTTCTTTCTGGTCGCCGTCTTCTCGGTGATGTGTATCCGCGATCACCAGCGGCCTGAATTCCACAAGGCGCTGGGCATCAATATTGATGACTATGACCGCAAGGTTTTGCGGATCACGTCGGATATCTCCAAACAGGTCTTCCCCATTGAGCTTGACCTCGACAACCCCCGCTGGGAGCGCAATCTGCTCAAACTGCGGGCAGCCTCTGCGGCGATGGATGCGGCCAAGCGCAAAGGCGGGTTCGCCGGAGCACTGGCGAAAATTCCGGCAGGGGCACGGGCGGCCAAGGCGTTTGCAAGCCTCTACCTGATCCCGGTCAAAACCGGCCATGTCATCGCGGAAGACAGCCGCATGGTGCCCAGCTACTGATGTTTGCATCCGCGTGGATAGCGGGCCTGTGCGCCCTGTTTCTCTGGTGGTTTTCCACCGGAGTCATCCTCATGGCCGTTCGTCACGCGGATAATACAGAACATTACAAACGGATAACAATTCTGACCTTTCCACTGTTTCTCCTTGGATTTGCTGCGGTGATCAGTACATCAAGCAATGGAAGGGTAATCAGTGACGTTTTACCGGACCCGGTAGCCAACACCTACGCTGCCTTTGTAGGTGCTCTGGCTATCTGGGGATGGATAGAGCTAACCTTCCTGTCGGGCGTGATAACAGGTCCAAACCGCACGCCCTGCCCCCCCACAGTCAATGAATGGGAACGGTTCATCCGCGCCTGGGGCACGATCGCCTACCATGAAATTCTGATCGTCACCTGCCTGATTATCCTGGGCTTTGGTCTTGCTTCTGCGCCCAACCCGTTTGCCTTCTGGACCTTTGCGATCCTGTTTTTCGCCCGGATCTCGGCGAAGCTGAATCTGTTTCTGGGCGTCAACAAGATCAACACCGAATTCCTGCCCAAACCGCTGGCACATTTGCCCAGTCATTTCCGCTATGCGCGGATGAACTGGCTCTTTCCGATCTCGATCACCGCGCTGACCTTCGCGGTCGCCTGCTGGTTGGAGCGGATCTATGCCGCGACCACGTCTCAGGATGTGGTGGGCTTCTCTCTTCTCGCGGCGCTGACAGCGCTTGCCCTGCTGGAGCACTGGTTCATGGTTCTGCCATTGCCGGATGAAAAACTATGGCGGTGGATGCTGCCCAAGAAACTACCAAATACGGCTTTGACCAAGACGGACACGCCAAGATTGAACGAGGAAGCCCATGGACTTTGATACTCTTTTCAACGCGCAGCTGGATGCGCTGAAAGACGAAGGTAATTACCGGATTTTTGCCAATCTGGAGCGTAAATGCGGGCGGTTCCCTCGTGCGCATAATCACTCGGACGGGGCGGATGAGGTCACTGTGTGGTGTTCCAACGATTATCTGGGCATGGGCCAGCACCCGAAGGTCATGCAGGCCATGAAAGACGCGGTGGATAAATGCGGCGCAGGGGCCGGTGGCACGCGCAATATCTCCGGCACCAACCATGCCCATACCGAGCTTGAGGCAGAACTGGCCGATCTGCATGGCAAGCAGGCGGCGCTGCTGTTCACCTCGGGCTATGTGTCGAACTGGGCGGCGCTGAGCACGCTGGGCGCGCGACTGCCCAATGCAGTGATCCTGAGCGACGAGCTGAACCACGCCTCGATGATCGAAGGCATCCGCCATTCCCGCGCGGACAAGGTTCTGTGGAAGCATAATGATGTCGAAGATCTCGACCGCAAGCTGTCGGCGCTACCTGCCAATACCACCAAGATCGTGGCGTTCGAATCCGTCTATTCGATGGATGGTGATATCGCGCCAATCCGCGAAATCGTTGAGGTGGCCGAGAAACACGGCGCGCTGACCTATCTTGATGAGGTGCATGCCGTGGGGCTCTATGGCCCTCGCGGAGGCGGCATCTCCGAGCGGGAAGGCATTGCCGACCGTATCACGCTGATCGAAGGCACGCTGGGCAAGGCTTACGGCGTGGTTGGTGGATATATCACAGGCTCCGTCGCGCTGTGCGACTTTATCCGGTCATTCTCGTCGGGGTTTATCTTCACGACCGCCCTGCCGCCTGCCGTCGCTGCCGCGGCGAAAACCTCTATTGCGCATCTCAAGACCAGCGATATCGAGCGGATGCAGCAGCGCCGCCAGGTTGCCCGTCTGCGCGCAGCGCTGGACCGTGAGGGTATCCCGCATCTTGAGAACCCCAGCCATATCATCCCCGTGATGATCAAGGACCCTGTCAAGTGCCGCGAGTTGGCTGATATCTTGATGCAGCAATTCGGGATTTACGTGCAGCCGATCAACTACCCGACGGTGCCGAAAGGGACAGAGCGGCTGCGATTCACCCCGTCTCCGTTGCATAGTGATGCCGATATCGACCACCTCGTCAGTGCCCTGTCGGAGCTTTGGCAGCAATGTGCGCTCGCCCGCGCTGTCGCCTGAGAGGGCCAAAACCGGCCTGTTAGAGCCTGTTTGCATAGGCAGGGTTTCACTTACGCGAGATCAGGTGAAAATTGAACTTTACCTGCGAAGCACAAGCCTTACCTTATGCTCACAAGTAATCGAGGATCGAATCTTATGAAGATGACAGCTTTTGCCGCAGTGACGACAGCCCTTCTGGCAGCGCCTGCATTCGCAGATGGCCATGCAACCGGCGATGCGGAAGCCGGTGAGAAGGAATGGAGAAAGTGCAAGTCCTGCCACATGATCGTTGCTGATGACGGCACCGAAGTGCAAAAGGGCGGTAAAACCGGGCCGAACCTCTACGGTATCTTAGGACGGACAGCCGGTTCGGTCGAAGATTTCAAATATGGCGAGTCCATCGTGGCAGCCGGTGAAGCCGGTTTGGTCTGGGATGAGGCGCAATTCGTTACCTATGTGGCGGATCCCAAGAAGTTCCTGCAGGAAACTCTGGACGATTCCAAAGCCAAGTCGAAAATGTCGTTCAAGCTGAAAGATGCAGAAGACGCAGCGAATGTCTGGGCCTATCTGGTCTCGGTTGGCCCTGCCAGCTAAGTTAAGCGCGCACCTCGCGAATGATTGGAACGGCGGCCATAGATGGGCCGCCGTTTTTGCGTCCGGGCCTGTCAGGATGGGAGTGTTCTGATCTCGCGCTGCGGGAAGGGGATCGAGATATTGTTTTCCTGAAATGTGTCCCACAAAGCCAGATAGACATTGCCGCGAATATTGGTCAGCCCGCCGGTGGGATCGGAGATCCAGAACCGCAGGATATAGTCGACCGAGCTGTCCCCGAAACCCACGATATGACAGACGGGCGGCTTGAAACTGAGCACACGCTCAACGGATTTCGCCGCGTCGATGGCAAGCTGCCGGACGGTATGCGGGTCGTCGGAATAGGCCGTGCCGAAGAAGATATCGAGCCTCACATAGTCGTTGGAATGTGACCAGTTCACCACCTGATTGGTGATCAGATCCTCGTTGGGGATCAGGTATTCCTTGCCGTTGCGCGTCACCACGCTGGCATAGCGCGCGCCCAGCGTGTTTATCCAGCCAAACGTATCGCCAAGAGAGATCACGTCCCCGGGCTTGATCGACTTGTCGAGCAGGATGATGACGCCAGAGACAAGGTTTGAGACGACCTTTTGAAGGCCAAAGCCCAGACCCACCCCAATGGCGCCCGACAACACGGCCAGCCCGGTCAGATCCAGCCCGATTGCCTTCACCCCCACATAGAAGGCCAGACCATAAAGCGCTATTTGCAGGACCTTGACGATAAGCACCCGCATGGAGGGGCTGATATCCTCGTTGGATTGGATCTTTTGCGATGTGGCGGTCGAGACAAACCGCGCCAGCGCGATCAACGCCCCGACAATGGCGACCCCCTGGACGACCAGAAGCGCAGAGATACGGAACTCCCCCAGCTCCAGAGCGGCGGAATCGAGCACACGGGCGGCCTCTGACTTCAGCCCGAGTATATGCAGCGTGGCATAGGTCCAGGCGCCATAGCGCACCATGCTGCGCAGAAAGGGGGACCGGATCAGGCGCGTGAGGAAGACCACCACAAGCCACGCCGTCGCGAGGGAAGCGATAATGCCAAGGATATAGGACCGGCTGGGCCAGGTGATCTCTCGCATGGCGAAAACCGTCAGCCACAAAAGCAGGACATAGAAGATCGCACGCAGCCGCTGGTTGACCACAACCAGGATGCGCATCCGCCATTTCGGCCAGCCCTCCCGCGTGCCCATCCAGGCCCTGATGCGGGGCCCCAGAACGGCCCGCAGCAGATGGGCCAGTATGAACAACCCCACGGCAATGGCCATCTGATACGCGTTCCATGGCCGCCACAGAGAGTTTATGAAGGCCTCTGCCTGCACCAGAAGCGACTGCCCGACATCCAGCAATTCGGCCACAGGTTCCGCCGGCGCCGCCCTTTCGGCAACAGCGCCTTCGCCCGGCAGGCCCATGGCGATATCGGGCATTCCTCGTGCGTCTGTATGTCCTGCCATGGCACCCCTGCATTTGCTTTCCTGCAGCTTTGCACAGGGCAGGAATTTGCGAAAGGCCGTCTCTTGCGAGACTCACGTCGTGGGTGTATCCACATCTCCATGACGCTTGTTTTTGACATGGGGGACCGCGCACGCCTGCGCGAACGCTTCTACGGCGCCAGCTTTGCTGTTCTGGCGTCCTGACCGCGACATCTCCACGTCACCCTGCCCATCAATCAAAATCCGGGAGAGGACCAAATGTCCCCCAAAACGCTCTATGACAAGATCTGGGACGACCATGTCGCCCATGAAGCCGAAGACGGCACCTGCCTGCTCTATATCGACCGCCACCTCGTCCATGAGGTGACCAGCCCGCAGGCCTTTGAGGGTTTGCGTCTGGCCGGCCGCGATGTGCATGCGCCCGACAAAACCATCGCCGTGCCCGATCACAACGTGCCGAC
>CAYGUB010000023.1:0-20168 GCA_964352845.1 uncultured Rhodobacterales bacterium
CTTCATCACCGAATAGAGCGGCAGGATCATGAAGGGCAGCAGGATATGTGTCATCGCGATGATTGTGCCGGTCTGGTTGTTGATCAGCTCCAGCCTGTTGGCGTCCGATACAAGCCCGATCCAGACCAGCAGCTCATTGATCACGCCTTGCTGTTGCAGCAGCACTTTCCACGCCGATGTGCGCACCAGAAGCGAGGTCCAGAAAGGCAGCAGCACCAGGATCATCAGCATATTGGCCTTGCGGTCGGGCAGATTGGCCAGCAGCCAGGCAATGGGATAGCCCAGCAGCACGCACATTCCCATGATGGTCAGCGACATGATCATGGTGCGGATGAACAGCGTGATATAAATCCGCTCACTCTCGGGCCGTGCCTCCGCCCCGTCAGCACCTTTGAGCATATCGACCGAGTTCAGAAAATAGCCATCCGTATAGGCGGGCGCATAGGTCTTGATCGTGGCCCAGACATCCGGGTCAAGCCAGTCCTCGTCGATATCGGCAAATTGATCGCGCAGGGAGACAGGTTCAACCCCGCTCAGATCGACCGCGACGGGAAGTTCTGCGCCAGCCATCGCGTCTTGGTAAAGCGCAGTGTAGACGAAATCCCAGGGCTCTTGCTCGGCGGGGATATCGCCCTCGGCCTCCTCTATCATCCGGGCCCAGTCATCATAGACGGCTGCGGTAATGGGCAGGGCTGTGCGGATCGCCTCATCGCGCATCCAGACATCCCATTGCGCAGGATCGGCATAGGCGGGATCGGCTTGCTGGAACGCGTCGGTATAGCTGTCGGTGTCGAAGCGGCCCACCCCGCGCCCGGATTTGCGGAACAGCGACGAGATGCCGGTCATCTCGTAGTTCAGACGACTGCCGAGACGGGTGTGTGACTTGTATTCGACCGCAAGCGCCATATCGGTATACAGCGCCTCAAATACCGCCTCATCCGGGGGCGCATTGTCCGAGCCATCCCAGTCCTTGAGCGCGGTAACAGTGCGGGGCAGGGTGTCGCTGACGATCTGGTTTTCCACAGATCGGAACAGCATATCGGCAATGGGCATGACGAAAGAGATCAGGATGAAGATCAAAAGCGGCGCGATCAGCCCCAAGGCGCGCAGTTTCTGACGGCGCAGGGCGCGGTTCAGCGATGTTTTGAGGGGCCTGCCATCTGCGGCCATCATATGCTCAGCCATGCCACGCCTTTCCGTCAGCATAACCCGGGCGCGATGTGAGACCGCGCCCGGGTTTGTTCAAGATTTACTGCGACAGCCAGGCCTGGAATTTTGCATCCAGATCGTCGCGGTAATCGGCCCACCACTCATAGTTATAGAGGAAGGTGTTCTTGGCGTTATTGGGATCGGTCGGCATATGCGGCGCCATCTCGATGCCCAGCTCGGCATGTTTGCCCACCAGCGGCGCGGAAGAGGCGCGGGCAGGGCCGTAGCTGATATATTTCGCCTGATCGGCAAGACGCTGCGTATCGGTGGCGAACCGCACATAGTCCAGCGCACGGGCCTGACGCTCTGGCGACAGACCGGTGGGGATGATCCAGCCGTCCAGATCAAAGACCTGCGCGTCCCACAACATGCCAACGGGCTGCTTTTGCTCTTCGATCAGCGAGAAGAGACGACCGTTATAGGTCGAGCCCATGACGACTTCGCCATCGGCCAGAAGCTGCGGCGTGTCGGCGCCAGCGCTCCACCAGATCACGTCATCCTTGATGGTGTCGAGCTTGGCGAAAGCCTGTGCCTGTCCCTCTTCGGTCTCCAGCACGTCATACACGTCATCCTTGGCCACACCGTCACACAGCAAAGCCCATTCCATATTGTTGATCGGGCGCTTTTCCAAAGACCGCTTGCCGGGATAGGCATCAGTGTCGAAGATCGCGCAGATATCCGTAGGGGCCGTGTCGCCGACAAGATCGGTGCGATAGCCCACGGTGGTCGAATAGACGATCTGCGGGATGAAGCAGTCAGAGACCAAAAGATCGCCGAAATCTTCAGAGGCAGAAGAGCCGTCATCGCCGGGGGCGAGCATCTCGTCATGGTCGATCTCAAGCGCGAGCCCTTCGTCGCAAAGGCGGATTGCGTCAGAGGCGACGACATCGACCACATCCCAGGTGACATTGCCCGCTTCATTCATCGCGCGCAGCTTGGCAACAGCCTCGGCAGAGCTTTCATCATTGATGATGTTGACGCCGGTATTTGCGATATAGGGGTCGTGATAGGCAGCCTGCTGCGATGCGGAATAGGCGCCGCCCCAGCTGACAATCGTCATTTCATTGGCCATATGCCCGTCCGACCACGCGACCGAGGTCGTCATGGCAAGGCAGGTTGTGCCGATCAGTAGGTTCTTGGTTTTCATGTTAGTCTCCCATGTTTTCGCCCGGTTGGTTTGGTCAAAGACGGTGTCCCGGACGCTGTCCGTCTCCAGATCCGTGCGCGGGATTATGCGTCCAGCGCGCGGCAATCCTGTGCAAGCCAGCCGATCTCTATCACCTCACCGGGGGTGAGTCGTTTCTGATCGGGCGCATTGCGTGTCTTGATGACGAAATCGTCGGAATTCGCCACCCGTAACCGTGTGCGGAAAATATCGCCCATATAGATGAATTCCAACACCTCCGCCTTGAGCGTATGGGCATCGGCATGCAAACGCTCGCGGTTGAATTCGACCCGTTCGGGGCGGATTGACACTTTGGTCCGTTCGCCCACCTGCGTGACGTTGACGGGAATGGCGTCGATAATGTCCCCGCTGTCGAGCTTGACGATGCAGGTCTTGTCGCGGATCTGCTCCACAACGCCTTCCAGCGTATTGTTCTCGCCGATAAATTGCGCCACGAAACTGTTGAGCGGCTTTTCATACAGCTCATCTGGCGGGGCAAGCTGCTGGATGCGCCCGTCATCAAAGACGGCAACCCGGTCCGACATGGTCAGCGCTTCGGTCTGGTCATGGGTCACATAAACGGTGGTGATGCCCAGACTATGGGCGAGGTTGGTGATCTCGAACTGCAAGGTCTCGCGCAATTGCTTGTCGAGCGCGCCCAGCGGCTCATCCATCAAGACCAGCTCGGGCTCAAAGACCAGCGCGCGGGCAAGTGCGATGCGCTGTTGCTGCCCGCCGGAAAGTTGCGCGGGCCTGCGGCCCATGAAATCGCCCATCTGCACCATATCAAGCGCGCGTTTGACCTTCTCATCACGCTCGGATTTGCCCATTTTGCGCACTTCAAGCGGGAATGACAGGTTCTCGGCCACTGACATATGCGGAAACAACGCGTAATTCTGAAACACCATGCCGATGCCGCGCTTATGGGGCGGGATATTGTTTATGGACGTGCCGTTGAGCAGAATATCACCATGTGTCGCGGTCTCGAAACCGGCGAGCATCATCAGGCAGGTTGTCTTGCCGGAACCCGATGGCCCGAGCATGGTCAGAAACTCACCCTTGGGCATGGAGAGGTTGAGATCCTTGACCACAAGCGTCTCGCCATCATAGCTTTTTTGCACCCGCTCGAACGCTACAAAAGCGTCATCACTACCAGACATTGAAATCGGTTTCTCCCCGCGCAGCACAGCACCCCGGGGGCCGCGTTCGCCGCACACGCACCCCCCTTTGTTTGGGACCGAAGCCTGAAGGCAAGCGGGCAGGAAGACAACCCGAAAGTTCGCACATCTCCCCGGACGCGCCCCAGGGTCTGGCAGGTGGAGGCACCCGAGCACGGTTATGTTGCCGCCGTGGCTGTCAGGCGCTACTAAATGGGCAGACCTAACAGGAGGAATTGAACGTGAACACTCGGAAGTCCGTCAAAACAGCGCTTGCTGCTGCTGTATCAATCACCGCAATGCAGGGTGCGGCATTTGCCGAGCCGATCAGGATTGCCATCAATGAATGGACCGGACAGCATATCTCTGCCCATTTCGCGGGCCAGCTGATGGAGAAGCTGGGCCATGAGGTCGAGTTCGTGACCGCCGGCGCCGTGCCGCAATTCGCAGCGCTTGCTGAAGGAAGCCTGCATTACCAGCCCGAAGTCTGGACCAATAATGTGGGCGATATCTACCCCAAAGCGGTCGAAAGCGGCGATATCGTCGTCGTGGGCCAGCTGGGTCTGGAGCCGCGGGAGGGCTGGATCTACCCGCCTTACATGGAGGAAAAATGCCCCGGCCTGCCAGCCTATGAGGCGCTTTACGAATGTGCGCAGGCCTTTGCAGCGGCTGATACCTTTCCTGACGGGCGTCTGGTGACCTACCCAGCTGACTGGGGCACGCGCTCCTCCGATCTGGTGAAGGCCATTGATATCCCGCTCAAGCCCGTTCCGGGCGGCTCCGAGGGTGCGATGCTGGCCGAGCTGAAAAGTGCGGTCGCGGCCGAGCAACCGATCCTGATGATGATGTGGGCGCCGCATTGGGTGCATGCCGATATCGAGATGAACTGGGTCGAATGGGACAATCCCGGCGCGCCCTGCGATGAAGCCAACCAGTCGCGCGGTGCGGCCTGCGGCTTCACGCAGGCCAGTGTGGAAAAGGTCGTGGGCAAAGGCTTTGCCGATCAATTTCCCGATGCGATGAAACTGATCGAGCAGATGTCTCTCACCAATGAGGTGCAGAACGCGCTGATCCTGGAGGTCGACCAGAACGGCCGCGACGTGGCTGATGTCGTGACCGAATGGATGGAGGCCAATGCCTCTGTCTGGCAGCCTTGGATCGATGCGGCCAAGTAGAAAACCCAAACAGTCAGGCGGCGCGGGATTGTAACGCCGCCTGAAATCGCAGTCGCGATGGCGGCTCCGACGTCCGAGGGGGACGCCATGTCAACGAGTTCCAGTGCGGCCAGGCCGAAGCTTTCATGCAAACATGTCTGGAAGCTGTACGGCGAAGGCGCAGATGCGTTTCTCAAGGATCTCGACAGCCGTCCGCGCACCCATGACAAAGCCCGCGCGCTGGCTCGCAAGATCCGTGAGAACAAGGGGATCGTCGCCTCTGCCGATGTCAGCTTCGATGTGATGGCTGGTGAGATTTTCGTGATCATGGGCCTGTCGGGCTCGGGCAAATCGACCATCCTGCGCTGCCTGTCGCGGCTGGTGGAGCCTACGGCGGGCGAGATATTGCTCGACGGTGAGGACCTGCTGAAAGCGTCGCCGCAGGAACTGATCGAATTCAGGCGCCACAAGATGGGGATGGTGTTCCAGAATTTTGGCCTGATGCCGCATCTCAACGTGCTCGACAACGTGGCCTTCCCGCTCAAATTGCAGGGGCTCAGCCTCAAAGAGCGCCGCGCGCGCGCGCAGGAGGTGATCGTCAAGGTGGGGCTAGAGGGGCGCGAGACGTCCTTCCCCACCCAATTGTCGGGTGGCCAGCAACAGCGTGTGGGCATTGCCCGCTCGCTCGCCGTGGAGCCGGAGGTCTGGTTTCTCGATGAGCCCTTCTCGGCGCTTGATCCGCTGATCCGCCGCCAGATGCAGGACGAATTCCTGAGGCTACAGAGCGAGCTGCACAAATCCATCGTCTTCATCACCCATGATTTCCTTGAGGCGCTGCGCGTGGCTGACCGGATGGCGATCATGAAAGATGGTGAGGTCGTCCAGATCGGTCGCCCGGTCGATCTGATCCTGAACCCGGCCGATGATTACGTGCGCGAATTTACCAACGATGTCCCTTGGGAGCTGGTCCTGACCGCAGGCGATGTGACGTCTGAGATCGCCCCGCCTGAAGGGATCAAGCTGATCGATCCGTCGGTCAGTGTCGCCTCTCTGCTGCCCTATCTCGCCGATCATCCCGACGGCGTTGCCGTGGTGCACGCCGATGGCAAAAAGACCCAGCTGACCGCGCGCGATGTGGTGGCAGCCCTTGCCAGCGGTGTGGCCCATGCGGCCGCCGTGAAGGATTAGCGGCGTGCAGCGCTCCTTGCGTCAAACAGCACTGCTCTGGGCGTGCATCGCAATTTTCACAGCGGTCTGCGTCTATTTCGGCAATGCGCTTGGCGGCTTTGCCCGCTTTCCCGAGACATGGGTTTTGCCGCTGAGCGATCCGATGAATATCGCGATGGGCTGGTTCGTCGATCATTTCGGTTTCATCTTCAAGGCGATCTCGTGGCTGTTCGATTGGCCAATCCTCTTCGCGCAATATGTGCTGCACGCCGTTCCCTGGATCGCCACCCTGTTCTTTGTCAGCTGGCTGGCCTGGCGCGCAAGCGGCACGGGGTTGATGATCTTCGCGGCACTGAGCCTGATCTATATGGTCACAATCGGCTATTGGTACGAATCGATGAACTCCCTGGCGCTGGTTTTGATCTCTGTGCCTCTGGCGGTCCTGATCGGGTTTGCCATTGGCAGCTGGGGCTTTATCTCCGACAGGGCCCACCGGGTCATCATGCCGGTGCTTGATCTGCTCCAGACCATTCCGGCCTTTGCCTATCTTTTGCCGATACTGCTTTTGTTTGGGTTCGGCACGACCGTCGGGCTGGTCTCGTCGGTGATCTTTGCCTTCCCGCCCATGGTGCGCAACACGATCGTGGGGCTGCGTTCGGTGCGCGACGATGTGATCGAGGCGGGCCGTATGAGCGGCGCCACGCCGGGGCAATTGTTCTGGCAGGTGCGCGTGCCCTCTGCCAGGCGCCAGATCCTGCTGGGCGTCAACCAAGCGACCATGGCGGCCCTGTCCATGGTGATCATCGCGGCCATCATAGGGGGTACGGATGATATCGGCTGGGAAGTTCTGTCGACCATGCGCAAGGCGCAGTTTGGCGAGAGCCTTCTGGCGGGGCTGGTGATTGCCTTGCTGGCGATCCTGCTGGACCGGATCACGGCCGGGTTTGCGCTTGGCCGTAGCAAGGCGGGCGATCTCACAGCGCGAGAGCTGATCGCAGTGGCCGCGGCGACGCTTGGCTTGGCGCTGACAGCCCGAGCCGTGCCAGCGCTGACCGAATGGCCGGATGCCTGGCAGCTCAACCCCGCGCCCGCGATGAACGCAGCGTTGGAATGGGTCACGGTCGAGTTCCGGGTGGCGCTTGAGGTGATCAAGAACTCCGCGTTTTTCTACATCATGCTGCCCATCAAGATTGGCTTCTCGAAGGCGATCAGCCCTTTTTCCTGGGGCTTTGCCTTCTCGCCCATGGTGCAGGGGATCTACGCCGCGCTTGTGCTGGCGCTGGCGGCAGGGCTGTTTGGCGCGGGGCGCAGGGTCGGCGCGATTGTGGCCATTATCGTGGGGCTGGTGCTCTATAGCGGTCTGACGGGCACGCCCTGGATTGTGCTGTTGGTGCTGTTTACCGCGGTCTCGTGGCAAGTGGGGGGACGACGGCTTGCCATCGGCACGGCGCTGGGACTGGCCTTCCTGCTGCTCACCGGCATCTGGGAGCCGTCGGTTCTGTCGATCTATCTGTGTGGCGTGGGGGTGTTGATTGCGTTCCTTTTGGGAAGTCTGATCGGCGTCTGGGCCTCTGAAAACGATATGGTCTCGGCCATCGTGCGGCCCATCATCGACACATTGCAGACCATGCCGCTCTTCGTCATCCTGATCCCCTTCGTGATGGTGTTCAAGATCGGCGAATTCACCGCCCTTCTGGCGATCATCGCCTATTCCATAGTGCCCGCAATCCGCTATGCCGAACACGGGCTGCGCAATGTCTCGAAGGAGACCGTGGAGGCCACGACGGCAATCGGCGCGACCCGTCTGCAAGCCCTCTTGCAGGTCAAGTTGCCGCTGGCTCTTCCGTCGATCATGCTGGGGCTGAACCAGACGATCATGTTTGCGATCTCCATGCTGGTGATCACGGCGCTGGTCGGCACTGATGATTTGGGTCAGCAGATCTATATCGGGCTGGGGGATGGCGATTTCGGCGTTGGCATGATTGCGGGGATCGGGATGGCAATCATCGCGATGATCGCCGACCGGATCACGCAAAATGTCAGCCGGAACATGCAAAAGCGGCTGGGACTGCCGGTCGCGGAAGGGCCTTAGCCGGCCAGCCGGGCGGGCGCGATCTGGTCGGGGGCTGTGCTGCGCGCGGGATGGTCGGGCACACCGGAGCGGAACATGCTGAGCTGGTCGGCCATCCGTTCGAGACTTCTGCTGAGCGCCTTGTTGGTGATTGCGACCTCATCGACCATGCCGGCATTTTGCTGCGTGACATTGTCCAGATCGCTGACGCCTGTGTTGATCTCAGAAAGCGTTCCGGCCTGCTCGGCAGCATTTCCCGCAATCTCAGAAATCTTGTCGGAGATCGTCGCGACGCCGCCAATGATCGACTTGAGCTCATCCGCGGCGCCGTTGACCATCGCCACGCCTTGCTTGACCTGCGCGGAGCTTTGGGAGATCAGTTTCTTGATCTCACCGGCCGCCTCCTGTGAGCGCTGCGCGAGCGAGCGGACCTCGGTGGCGACCACCGCAAACCCGCTTCCGGCCTCCTGGGCACGTGCGGCTTCAACCCCTGCATTGACGGCCAAAAGGTTGGTCTGAAACGCGATATCGTCGATCACCGTGATGATTTTCGAGATCTCGTTGGAAGAGCTCTGGATGTCGGCCATCGCCTGAATGGACTGGCCCACGACTTTTTCACTCGTGGCGGCAGAGTTTCGGGTGGCAAGCGATATCGCCTCTGCATCTATCGCATTGCTGGACAGGTTCTTCACCTTGGTTGTCAACTCCTCCAGGGTCGCTGCGATTTCTTCCAGCGTTGCAGCTTGCTGACCTGTGCGAAGCGATAGATCGTCTGAGGAATGATTGACGGTGTCGATGGTGGCGTTGACCTCGGATGACACGGTCTTGATCGTCGACATCGCCTCGCTGAGCCGGTCGGTCGCGAGATTGTAGGAGCCGACGATCTTGTCGATATCGGGCCTGCCGGTATTCTCAAGCCGGAATTGCAGATCTCCCTCGCTCAGCTTTTTGAGGCCGATGGTGATCTTTTCGATCCCTTCGCGCGCGGCCGAGACATCGCGCGCCGTCATAAGCACCCCGCAGACGGACCCGTCTTCATCAAGAAGCGTGGCGTAGCTTGCCACGATCCAGACGCGCGCGCGATTGCTGTTGATCCGCTGAAACTCCACGGTCATCGGCGGCCCTGCCACCAGTTCTTCCCAGAAATCAGCATAGGTCGTCGTCATGGCCGCATCCGTGCCAACAAGCTCGGCATGCGGCTTGCCCATGACTGCGGCAAGGTTGTCGCCATATATGTCGAGGAAATTCTGATTGGCCGCGACGACCGTTCCATCCAGCCCGAACCGAACAACGGCCTGACTGCGCTCAATGGCCTGCGAGATTTGACAGGTCAGTGCAGTGTCAGCAACAACACTGCTCTGTTTCGATCTGAAAAACACGATCACTCCATCATTTGCAAATCGATGACTTTTCGCCTTCCTTAGGACGAATGCGTTTACAAAAGATTTGCGGATCCGCGTGACTGGCCGCATGGCGCTGATGAGGCAGAATGGGTCAATCACCGCCGCCGCCCGGTGCGAGCCGGCAAAGCGATCCACCAGAAGTCGGATTTTGACCAAAATAATAGGCGCGATTGCAGCGCGTGGACAAAAAATGTTGCATAAATCCAATGAACTTCAAGCCCGGGCTCACATGTTAATACTTTTTTAACCGATGGTTTTGGTTGCAAGGGGTTTGGGATGCGAGATCTGCAAGGCGATGCCGAACTGTCTGCGCTGTGTCAGAGCAAGTCGTTCCATGCCGGGAGCGTCGACCTCAACACCTTGCCGAGATTCGCGACTTTGGCCATTGGCCCTATCCTGTGTCCGCCTGATCACGGAGTCCCGGCGCAGGATCATACCCGAGGTGATTGCCGTCACGCGCTTTGCCGACAGCCTGCCCGACTGGGTGCAACTGCGGCGCGATGGCGGGCCGTGGCGGGTGGTTCCGCGCGCGGTCGGGTGGTCTAAAGCTGCGGGGCCTGATCGCCGATCAGGGCTTTGATATGGCCCAGCAGTTTGGGTTGCGAGAACGGTTTGCGTAACACAGCATTGGCCCCGAGATCGGAGGCGATGTTGAGAAGGTCGGGCCCGTCGGCGATTGCGGCCGAGCCGCTGATTGCGATGATCGGGATGCGTGATTGGTGGCCCAGCGAGGTCATGGTCCGCAGCGCCGTGCGCACCGTTGTGATGACCGAGATACCACCATCGGGCACCAGACCGGAACTGGTCTTGATCAGGATATCGACGATCAACACGTCAAATTGCTCCTCGGCCAGCTTGGCAAGCGCGCCGCGCCCGGTCAGGCAATGGGTGACGCCATAGCCCACATCCTCAAGGCCTATTTTCATCACTTTCGCAAAGTCCAGATCGTCTTCGAGTAACAGAATTTTAGCCACTTGTTTTGCCCTCTAAAGCAGCGGAAATCAATTTGGCGAGCTCGGCAGCCGGGCTCGGTTTTTGAATAATGGGGGCGATCACGTCGCCCATCTTTTGTTTTGAAAAGCCCGTATAGCCCGACATGTACAAGATGGGAATATCCGGTCGCGCCTCTCGCAGTTTCGCGGCCAGCCCGAACCCGTCCAGCGGCCCCGGCATGACCACATCGGTCAGCAACAGGTCAAATGCGATCCCGCCCTCGATCTTCTCAAGAGCTTCGAGGCCCGAGGCCGCGGTCACAGGCTTGTAGCCCAGCGAGCCCAGCAGATCGGTCATCATGTCGCGCAGGATTGCCTCATCCTCCACGATCATGATTGTCTGCCCGGAGCCGGCCGCGAGCGGGATCCGCTCCATCGGCTGCTCGCGCGCGCCCTGAGCTGTGCCGCGGGGCAGGGCGATGCGCACGGTTGTGCCGATATCGATCTCCGAATAGATCCGCATCTCGCCTTTGGATTGCTGAATGAACCCATGCACCATCGACAGGCCCAGACCTGGCTTGTCGGGTTGCTGCTTGCTGGAGAAAAACGGATCGACCCCCTGACGGATGGTGTCGCGTGACATGCCCGGGCCGTTATCGCTGACGGCGAGTTCGACATAGCGGTACGCCAGACCACTTTCATCGGCACGTGCCGAGACGTGATCGGTTTGCAGGCCCGAGGCGATGAATGTGTTCTCATAACGATCGCGGAACTGCTGCTCCGCCTCGACCTCGGCCAGGCCCCGGGCGCGCAGCACGATCTGATCACCACGGCCTGAGCGGATAATCGCATCGCGGCTGTTCAGGACAAGGTTGAGAAGCGCGTTTTCCAGCTGGGAGTGGTTGCAATAGACCCATAAATCTTGATCGACCTCCTCCAGTCTCAGCTCGATATGCGCCTCGATCGTGGGTGTGACGAAGGCCAGAAAATCCTTCAGCACATCGCTCAGGTAAAGCGACTTGGCCACGCCCGGCTGGCGTCTGGCGAATGTCAGCAAGCGCCGCGTCAAATCGGCCCCCCGCGCCACCGAGCTCAGCGCCGTTTTCAGATAGGTGGTCGACTTGGGATCGGTCTGCGCCGCCAGAGCAAGCTGGACGGAATATTCGATGGTCGCAAGAATGTTGTTGAAGTCATGCGCCACCCCGCCGGTCAGCTGACCCAAAGCATCAAGCCTGCTTGAGCGCTCCACCTTGTGGCGGTTGCGCTCCTGTTCGGTGATGTCGTGCAGAACCAGCACGGTGCCGACATCTTCCGAGGCGGGCTCGCTGACCTGGGTGCTTGATATCCGGACATATCTCAGCTGATCGCCACCATGGCGCAGGATGTATGTGTCGTGACGTTGCTCGGCACCTGCCAGGGCCCGCTTCACCGGTGAGTTTGCGGGCTCTATCTCTGTCGTGCCATCCTGTTCGAAAAACACCACCTCGTCCGGCCAGGCAAACGGGGCCTGACGCGCGCCAAGCTGCAAGATGTCGCGCGCGAGCGGGTTTGCGAAGGTCACCTGACCGCTGGCATCCAGCCCGACAATGCCGCTTTGGGCTGCGTTCAGCACGGCGTTCAGACGGCTATTGGCCTTCGCGAAAGCCTCTTCGCGCATTCTTGCATCGAGTTCGTCTTCGAGAGGGTGTTTTGTCGTCACGTTTGGTTGCCTTGGGGATATTGGATTGCCTGCGCCGTGCGATGAGCGTGCCCATAGCTGCTATCGGGCGCGTTCAGCCGATACAAATTAGGATCCCTAATGGTGCTTCAGTAATCATGTTGAAAAGCCGGGCCTCGGGCTCTTGCATATCGACGGAATCGGGTTTCAGTTGCAATCGTTAAATTTACAGCGGGAAAAGCTTAACAATTTCACGAAAGGTGCAAAATCGTTAAGAAAAAATTAACGAAACTGCCCTTTACGGTCACTCAGGGGTGGGTGTTGATCCATTGGAGCGCGTCAGCGCGCGTTCATTTGGTGGTGGTACTGCGTGGTTTGCCAGTCTGATTGACCACCCTCGCGTGGGTTTGTTTTGACCCTCCGTGATTGTCCGTTTTGCAAATTTATTCTCTGGGGTTTGGTGTGGAACATTCGACGGTAGACATAGATAAAGGCTCGCTGAGCAGGCCGATTGTGGTGGGTGTCGGTGCTTCGGCGGGCGGCCTTGAGGCGATACATCTCTTCCTGACAGGGCTACCGGATACGCACAGCCTGATCATCGTATTGATCCAGCATCTTGATCCCGACCATGAAAGCCTGATGCCAGAGCTGATCGCCGCCAAGACCAAATCACCCGTCCACAGCGTCAAGAACGGGATGAGCGCGGAGCCCGGCCATATCTATCTGATCCCGCCGGGCTATGAGATGGAGCTGCAGAGCTACAAGTTCAAGCTGACCCGCTTCGACTCCCCGCGCGGGTTGCGCAGACCGATTGATACGTTTTTCAAAAGTCTCGCCAAATCGCATGGCGAGAACGGTGTCGCGGTCGTGTTGTCGGGGACGGGCTCGGATGGCTCTGAAGGCGCACGTGAGGTCAAGGGGGCAGGCGGTCTGGTGTTTGTCCAGGACCCCAAACAGGCGAAATATGACGGCATGCCGCAAAGTGTTCTGAACCATAATTGCGAAGATGCGGTCACGAAATCGGAAGAAATCATCTTCCTGATCCGCGACTATTTCAACTTCCGCATCGGAATCGAGCCGGGGCTTCTGGATGACAACACTTTCCTCGAGCGGGTCACACGTCATGTGCGTATCCAGACGGGTCATGACTTTCTAGATTATAAGCCCGGCACGATCCTGCGCCGGATTGCGGTGCGCATGTCGGTGCTGGGCATGGCGTCGACATCGGATTATCTGAAATATCTGGTCGAGCGGAAAGAGGAGTCCGAGCTTTTGTTCCGCGACCTTCTGATCAATGTCACAAGTTTCTTTCGCGACCCGCAATTCTTCGAGACACTCCAGCGCGAAGTGATCTCGGAAGTCGTAGGCTCTGCCGATGAGGATGACGATATCCGCGTCTGGGTCGCGGGATGCTCAACCGGGGAGGAGGCCTATTCCATCGGTATCTTGATCCTTGAAGAGCTTGAGCGGCTCAATAAATCCAACAAGGTTGCGGTGTTCGGCACCGATATTGACGAGCAGGCCCTGACCATTGCGCGCGCCGGGCGCTACAGCGGACTGAGCTGCGAGGCAGTCCCTGCGCAATACCTGGAACGCTATTTCAGACCGCTGGGGGATGATTTCGAGATCGGCACCGAATTGCGCGAGATCGTCCGCTTCTCGCGCCACAGCTTCATCAAGGATCCGCCTTTCTCGAAGCTTGATATCGTGTCGTGCCGCAATGTGCTGATCTATATGAATGAAAGCCTTCAGGAAACGGCCTTGCGGGTGTTTCACTACGGACTGGTTGAAGGTGGTTTTCTGTTTCTCGGCTCAAGCGAGAACCCCAAGAACACCACTGCCTATTTTGCCGAAGCCAATGCCCATAGCCGGTTATTTCACCGACTTCCCGGACGGGCCAAACCGCTCAACCTCGGGGCGTTGTCAGGGGCAGCCAGCCTGCGCCTGCCGACCATCGTCAAAAAGGTCGACCGGACCGAGAAATTCACGATCTTCGAGAAGGCGCTGTTTGATCAATACCTGCCCGCACATCTGCATCTGAGCCATAATTTCGAAGTGCTCTATTCCTCAGACAGGGCGATCCGCTTTTTGTCGATGAAGCCCGGCACGACCCGCACGGGTGTGTTCGATTTCATCGCTCCGGAGCTTGAGACGATCATGCGCCGCCTGTTGCGCCAGATCAAAAAGGGCGAGGCCACGGTCAGTGGGGAGTGGCAGGGAAAAATTGCCGGTCAGCAGGAACGCATCGCGATCGATATCAAACGGCTCGCGGATTCGACCGTGCTGATCGTGCTGCGCGACCAGCTGGTGCTGCGTGACGAGAAGGTCCTGACCAATTACGCCAATGACATGTCGTCCGACACCTATGTTCGAGAGCTGGAAATCGAGCTGGATGAGGCGAAACAGGCGGTTCAAGCCACGGTAGAGGAGCTTGAGACATCCAATGAGGAGCTCAAGAGCTCCAATGAAGAAATGATGTCGATGAATGAGGAGCTGCAGTCAGGCAATGAGGAGCTGACCACCATCAATGACGAGCTTCAGGCCAAGGTCCGCGAATTGCATCAGGCCAATCTCGACCTGAACAACTTTGTCTCAAGCGCGCGCGTCGCGACGGTGTTTCTTGATGAGGCGCTTTGCCTGCGCAGCTATACGCCCGAGGCAGAGGCCTATTTCAGTTTCGCACCCGGTGATATCGGGCGCCTTATGGATGATCTGAACTCGGTGATCGACAAGGACGAGCTGCTCGGACTTTGCGCCAAAACCGTCAAGGACAAGGCGGAGCGTGAAAGCGAGTTCATCACCAAGGATGGCACAACTTACGTCACGGCGCATATCATGCCCTATTCGCCGGAGGGCAAGGGGACGCGCGGGGTGGTCTTTACCCTGCTCAACGTCACCGAGCTGCGCGAAGCGATCATGGAGGCTGACAAGCTGCGTGGCATCGCCGAGGATCGTCTCAATGAGGTGGAACAGATCTACAAAAGCAGCCATGTCGCCATGGCGCTGATCAGCCCGGAGATGCATTTTCTCAAGCTCAATGAGCAGTTTGCCGATCTGACGGGCGAGCCGCTGGATTTGCATGTGCAGCGCCATATGCGCGACATCGTGCCCTCGCTGGCCGAGAAGGCCGAAGAGCTGGTCAAACGGGTCATCGAGACCGGCAAGCCGATCTCTGGCGAGCGTCTGACAGGCTCCATCAAATCTGAGCCCGACGTGGTGCGCACCTGGGAAAGTGACTGGGTGCCCTATCTGTTTGGCGAGCGGTTGATCGGGGTGAATGTCAATTTCCGCGACATCACCGAAGAGCTTGAGACCTCGAAACGGCTGCGTCAGGTCCTGCTGGAGCTTGATCACCGCGTCAAGAACATGCTGGCCAATGTATTGTCGATCATCAATCGGGCAGGCGCGGAGGCGGCCAGCGATGACGAGGTCTATCAGACCCTGCACAACCGGGTTCTGGCGCTGTCCAAGACCCACGCTCTGTTGACGACGGAACATTGGTCATCAGCCGGGCTGCACAGCATTATCGTACCCGAGACCGTGGATATTTTTGGGGCCGAGCGGATCAAGATCTCCGGCCCCGATCTGCGCGTCAATGCAGAGACCACGCTGGCTCTGGGCATGGTGATCCATGAGCTGGCAACCAATGCGGCCAAATACGGGGCCCTGTCGATTGATGGTGGCACCGTAGAGGTGGAATGGAACCGCGTCATCAAGGCCAAAAGCGACAAGCTGACCCTGTCCTGGCTGGAAAAGGGCGGGCCGACATACAAAAAGCCGACCAAACAGGGCTTCGGCTCGAAACTGATCAAGGCAAGCATCGAGGGAACATTGGGTGGCAAGCTGGACGTGGATTGGAAACCCGACGGGGTTCTGGTGGGCTTCGAGCTTGATTTTGCGACCGTCAGCAGTCTTGAGCAGGTCTGAGACGTGGACCTCTCAGCGCTCAACGTGCTCTATCTTGAAGATGAACCGCTGATCGCGCTTGATATCGCTGATGCTTTAGAAAACTTTGGATTTCAGTTGGTTGTGATCGCGCATAGTCTGGCCTCGGCCGAGCGATATGTCGCGGAGAACAGTTTCCATCTGGCAGTGCTCGATATCAATCTTGGGAGGAACCAGACCAGCCTGAGGCTGGGCGAGGCGCTCAGTGATGACGGCACAAGGGTCCTTTTTGCATCGGGCAACTCGGCGCGCGAAATGGAGCTTCTTCAGGCGGGATACGGCTATCTGATGAAGCCTTTCGGACCGGCAAGCCTGCGCCAGGCGATCGAGCGGATGTTGGCAGACCCGATCATCGCCAAAGATGGCAGGCTCCTCACGCCGTAGCCTCAGCCGCGCAGGCAGTGACCGTCAGGATCGAACGGGGGCCGCTCCAGAATTGTGGCGCGGTGCGGCACTCCCAGAACCATGACCTCGACCTGATCGCCGGGCGCTGCGTCTTTGACAAAACCCATCGCCAGGCTCATCCCCACTGAATAGCCGTAGGCCCCGGAGGTGACGCGCCCAATTCCGACCCCGCCCTTGAAGATCGGCTCGCCCCCCGTGGCATCGGCATTTGAGCGGGTCACATCGGCCTCATCAAGCTGCAACAGCACCAACTGCTCGCGCGGGGCCTTGAGCAGCGCCTGGGCCGCGGCCTCCTTGTTGAGAAATGCCTTGTCCATTTTGCAAAGCCGCGCCAGACCGACTTCCTGAGGCCAGTATTCCGGAGAATATTCGCGCGACCAGCTACCATAGCCTTTCTCGATCCGCAGCGACATCAGCGCGCGACTGCCCGCAGGCCCCGCCCCGACCGCGCCGCCGGCATCGAGCAGCGCATCATAGAGCCGGGCCTGATCCGGCGCCTTGCAATGCAGCTCCCAACCCAGATCACCGGTGAAGGAGACCCGTAGTGCGAGCAGCTCTACCCCGGCAAGCTCGATCCTCTGGGAGCGCATGAAGGGAAAATCGGCACGCGCGAGCGAGCTGTTTGTCAGGCGCTGCAAAAGCTCGCGCGATTTCGGCCCGGCTACGTTGAAGCCGCAGATCGCGTCGGTAAGGCTTTCGAACACGGTGCCCTCCGGCAGTGGCACCTGTTTGAAAAACCGTTTGTGATAGCGTTCCGCCACGCCCGAGCCGATGATCCAAAACGCATCCCTGTCCAGCCGGGTCACGGTGAAATCGCCCGCGATCCCGCCCCTTTTGCCGATAAGCGGCGTCAGGCAGGATCGCCCGATCTCCGTGGGCATGGTATTGGCAAAGACCGCGTTCAGCCAAGCCTCCGCGCCGGGCCCTTCGCAGCGATATTTGGCAAAGTTGGAGATGTCGATGATCCCGGCATGATCGCGCAGCATGCGGCATTCATCCCCAACAGGCCCCCACCAGTTTTGCCGGGTAAAGCCGTTGGTGTCCTGCGTGCCGGGGCTGTCTGCAAACCACAAGGGATGTTCCCAGCCACCATTGAGCCCGAAAACCGCACCCATATCCGCCTGCCGCTGATAGACGGGCCGCATGCGAGCCGGACGCCCGGCTGCACGTTCTTCATTGGGGAAATGGATGGCGAAGCGATGCGCATATTGATCGCCGACGCGCGCCTTTGTGAAGGCCTTGTCCGCCCAGCTGTCAAACCGCGCAATATCCCAGGCGAAGATGTCATAGCGTGGCTCGCCCTCAACGATCCATTCAGCTGCCATCATGCCCATACCGCCGGATTGAGAGAAACCGGGGATAATCCCGTTGCAACAAAAGTAATTCTCAAGCTCCGGCACGGGCCCCATCAAGACGTTGCTGTCGGGCGACCAGATCATTGGGCCGTTGATCACCCGCTTGATACCTGTATCCGCAACCACGGGGACCCGGGTGATTGCGTTCATTATGTTCTCCTCGATCCGGTCGAGATCATCGGCAAACAGATCATGCGCGAAATCAAGCGGCGTGCCGTCCTCTGCCCAGAATCGCACATCCCTTTCATATGCGCCGACCAGCAGGCCCTGTCCCTCCTGGCGCAGGTAGTATTCGCCATCGCGGTCACTGACAGAGGGCAATCGGCGGTCCATCGCGGCGATCTGGGGGATGGTCTCGGTGACGAAATACTGATGCTCGGTCGGCTGCAGGGGCAGCTCGAGCCCCGCCAGGGCGGCCACTTCGCGCCCCCAGAGACCGGCGGCATTGACCACCCAGTCGCAGGTGATCTCGCCTTTGGGCGTGCGCACGATCCATGTGCCATCCGGCTGAGCTTCGGTCGCCGTAACAGGGGTAAAGCGCATGATCTCCGCGCCATTGGCCCGCGCACCCGCAGCATAGGCATTGGTCACGCCCGAGGGGTCGACATTGCCGCCATCGGGCTCATACATCACGCAACGGATGCCGTCATAATTGACCAGCGGGTTGAGCTGTTGCGCCTGCTCGATGCTGATCTCGTAGAAATTCATCCCGTATAACATCGCCTTGGCCGCTTGCAGGCGCAGCTGATGTTCGCGCGCCTCGGTCTGCGCCAGGTAGAGCGAGCCCGGCTGGAACACGCCGCAGCCCTGACCGGTCTCCACCTCCAGCTCCTTGTAGAGGTTCATGGTGTAGTGCTGGATGCGGCTGATATTGGTGCTGTCATGCAATCCGTGAATATTTGCGGCTGCGTGCCAGGTCGAGCCGGAGGTCAGCTCGTCACGCTCCAGCAAAACCACATCCGTCCATCCCAGTTTGGTGAGGTGGTAGAGGATCGAGCATCCAATAACGCCGCCTCCGATGATGACGGCTTTCGCGTGACTGCGCATATCTGTCTCCTGCTTGCAGGGATCACTATGCCAGCCAGCCCCACCGGGCGCGCGGCCTCAATGCGACATGAAACATGTAAATTTGCGAAATCAGCTGCGGCGTCGAACGCGGATCACCACATCGACCTTGGAGATTTCCATCCCCTCCGGCGCGTCGGGCAGGGCGCTGATCTCCAGCTGCTCATTGGGCGCATCGGTCAAGCGGCCGTCCTCTTCCCAGAAGAAATGCGGATGATCGTCCACGCGCGTGTCGAAATAGGATTTTGAGCCGTCTACCATGATCTCCCGGATCAGGCCGACATCGCAAAACGCCTTCAGCGTGTTGTACACCGTGGCCAGCGATACGCTCTCACCGCTTGTCTTGACGGCATCATGCAGGCTTTCGGCGGTGATATGGCGGTCCTGTCCGTCGCCCACAAGCAGCTCCGCCAGAGCAAGCCTCTGCCGGGTCGGGCGCAGCCCTGCTCCGGTCAGCCAGGTAAGGCTGCGTTGGGTGGTATCAGCGCTCATGTCTCGCCAAGCCTTTCATCTACCCTTTAATATAGAGCGCACTGCGCTGGCATTTCAATGATAATCAGTCGCAGGTTACATCTCGCCGCACTTGCACGCGCGCGAGCGCCAATGCTAGATGCCCAGGAAATTGGAAACACGAGATTTAGGGGTGGGACCTTTATGGCCGAGTATCCGTCAAGCTTTGACAAGGACGATCTGTTGAAATGCGCGCGCGGAGAGCTGTTTGGCGAGGGCAATGCCCAATTGCCGGCACCTCCCATGCTGATGATGGACCGGATCACCGATATCTCCGCCGATGGGGGCGCGCATGGCAAAGGGCATGTGCTGGCCGAGTTCGACGTCACACCCGATTTGTGGTTCTTCGACTGCCATTTTCCGGGCAATCCCATCATGCCGGGCTGTCTTGGTCTGGACGGGCTGTGGCAGCTGACCGGGTTCAATCTTGGCTGGCGTGGCTGGCAGGGGCGCGGCTATGCGCTGGGCGTGGGCGAGGTGAAACTGACCGGAATGGTGCGCCCCGACCGCAAGATGCTGACCTACAAGATTGATTTTACCAAGGCGCTTCAGACGAGACGTCTGACCATGGGCGTTGCTGATGGCATCGTCGAGGCTGATGGCGAGGTGATTTATCAGGTCAAGGACATGAAAGTCGCGCTGAGCGAGAACTGATCACCCGGCCTTGGTCGCGGATGGTGATGCATCGCCGCGCCCGCAGTCCCCGCATGTCCCAACCCGTTCAGGAAGCCGTAGCCTGCATGCAAAGCCGCCCATCGGCTGCGCGCACCCAAAGCTGCAGGGGATCGCCCGATTTGAGACAGAATTCCGCGATCTCGAAATCCATCAAGGGGCTGGTGGCGCGGAATTCGAAGCGGTTGAGCCTGCCCAGCCTCTCCTCGGCCATCAGCATCAGATATTGCGCCAGAAGCGGGCCATGGACCACCAACCCGCCATAACCTTCGGTGCCCGTCGCGTAGTCGCGGTCGTAATG
>CAYGUB010000024.1:0-19940 GCA_964352845.1 uncultured Rhodobacterales bacterium
GAGCCTCCAAAACAAAACCCGCTCTGATGTCCCAAATTATCTGACGACGGACACTTCGGTGATCTGCCATACTTGGAATATATATGATAAAGGCAATTTGGCTTTAAAGAGAACAGTGCTAAAGCTGTGCTTTACAAAGCCTTTGCGCTATTGTCGTGAAAACGGTTATCGAGCCGCTAAAATCACCTTACATTCACAGTGTTAGCGGATATTTTAACCCCAAAAAGCGGGATGGTGGGCGACCCTGGAATCGAACCAGGCGTGCGTCTCCGCGAGGGAGTTACAGTCCCCTGCCACACCTTGCGGCCTGTCGCCCACTAGGCGGGGGGGATATAAGCCACATAGGGTCCAGTCAACATCAAAATGCAAGCAGATGGGCTTGGTCAGATGGGCATTTGCACGACTGTTCGGCGAGGAGGAACGCGTGTCTTCCCCTCAAGCCTCGATCAGCGGTTTCACACAGGCCGCGCACAAGGGACAGCACGGGAGGGCTGGCTTGCTCGCCTTGCAGCCCCCGAGCCACCGATGCGGGCGATCACCGCCCTTGGCAAGGCCTTCCGGCTCGCCTAGGTGTTTGGCGAACAATGAGGTCTGGCACCGTGGTGAAGAAACCGAAATGGGTTGTACAGAAGGAGCGCGATCGCCGGGCGGCAGCGGCCGAGACGGTCTGGCTCTTTGGCTTGCATGCTGTCCGCGACGCGCTTCAAAATCCGATGCGAGACCGGCTGCGGCTGGTGGTCACCAAGAACGCCCATGACAAGCTGGCAGAGGCTATTGCGGCCAGCGGCATGGTTCCCGAGATCTCCGACCCGCGCAAATTCGCGGCGCCCATTGACCCGCAATCGGTTCATCAGGGGGCCGCTTTGGAGGTCAAACCGCTCGACTGGGGCAGTCTGACCGATCTCTGCGCCCCGCGTGGGCAGTTCGCGCGTGTCATTTGCCTTGATCGGGTCAGCGATCCGCATAATGTGGGAGCGATCCTGCGCTCTGCCGAGGTACTGGGGGCGCGTGCGGTGATCGCGCCGCATCGCCACTCTGCGCCCGAAACCGGGGCGCTGGCCAAGACCGCTTCCGGCGCGCTGGAGCGTCAGCCCTATTTGCGGGTCAAGAACCTTGCCACCACGCTCGAGCAATTGCGGGAGATGGGATACGCGCTGATAGGGCTTGATGGAGGGGCGGAGGCCGCGATAGAGACCGTCCCGAACGACCAACCGGTGGCCCTCGTGCTGGGCGCCGAAGGGCCCGGCCTGCGAGACAAGACTAAAGAGACTTGCGACAAACTGGTTGCGATTGATGCGGCCAGCGGTTTTGGCTCGCTCAACGTCTCAAATGCGGCTGCCATCTCGCTTTATGCGATGCGACCCCCTGCGGCCGGTTCGCCATGAAGAATTCGACCAAGATCGCCACCTGCTGCTATTGCGGCGCGCGCAGTGTCCTTAAGCTGACGGCGCGGGACGGGCATGAACTGGCCTGCGGCTCCTGTGGTGCGCCGCTTCATGAGATGAAATGGCTGAAGCGACCCGAACCGCTCGAGCGCAAACGCAGCACCGCCCCTGTTACCACCCGCCCCCGAAAGAGCCCAAAGCGGCGCAAGCCAGGCTGGAAAAAGCTGGTGGAAAATATCTGGGACGAGATTGAGGACATCTTTGATTAACCCCTGTCGGCCCCCCGCGGTAGAGCAGGTATCCGTTTTTGTGTGAGGTCAAGGCCTGCGAGGCCGTGATTGCGGGTCAAATCCTTCAAATTGTTGCCTCACACTGATCAACTGTTTGTAACCCACTCTGGAACAGTCGGGGCTACTTCTTAGTTGAATATCAGGTTAGGGCTTCGGAACCGCTCTGCCCTTTTTTCACTGTCCCTCGTTCCGCAACTGGCGCCTGTGGTCGTTGGATCATGGGCGCTTTTTTATTGGCACTTTTTTATCCGCGCGCCTGTTGCTAAAAGATCCGATGAACGATGTGGAAATCAAAGAGATCGTGCAAACGACCAAGGTTATCGCTTGCGTCGGCATGTCGCCGAACCCGGTGCGGCCCAGTTACTATGTAGCCCGCTATCTCAGCCTGAAGGGCTTTCGCGTGATCGGGGTGAACCCGGGTCATGCGGGCAAAGAGCTGTTTGGCGAGACGATCGTGGCATCGCTTGGTGATATCGCGCCTGACATCGCGGTGGATATGGTTGATATCTTTCGCCGCTCAGAGGCCGTTCCCCCGATTGTGGACGCGGCGATAGCCTCCCTGCCCCACCTGCGCACCATCTGGATGCAGATCGGCGTTGAGCATGCGCAGGCCGCCGCCAAAGCCCGTGCGCATGGGCTGCGGGTCGTTGAAAACAAATGTCCCAAGATCGAAATCCAGCGTCTATTTGGCGAACTGCGAATGGGCGGTTTCGCGACAGGTGTGATTTCGTCAAGACTGTGACGCGTCCTGCCATTAAACAGCCATATTTATTTTCAATAATTTGCGGTGTGGTCGCGCGTGATATGCGCGTCTTTTTTGACTGGGGTTTGGGCATGTCGCAAAGATTGACTTTCGATAAAGACACGAATGCGCCGTTCAGCGCTTTGCGACGGCAGCTGGGGTTGCTCTATGCCTCGCTCAAATATAGCGGGCTGAAGGACACCATATCGCGGATCAGCCAGTTTGAAGCAGACCGCTTCGGGTTGTCGCGCAGTGCGCAGGCCACCGGCATATATGATGTGGTCGAGGTTGATCGGCTCGACATCCCCGAAGACAAGCGCTCGCTGACCATGCGGTATGAAGCAACGCCCGATCTGGAATTTCGCTATGTGCTCGAAAGCCTCGATCTGCGGTATTCCGAATATGATTTTGTCGATTTCGGCTCGGGCAAGGGCGCTGTTCTGGCGCTTGCTGGCAGCTATCCTTTCAACCGTGTGACCGGGGTGGAGCATTGCGCAAAGCTGCACGCCATGGCGGAGCGCGTGATTGCCAAGCTTGAAGCAGCTGCCCGGATCCCGCAAGGCACGGTCACATCCCTGCACGGCGACGCGGCCGAGCTTGAGCTTCCCGCCGCGCCTTACGTCTACTACCTCTTCAACCCCTTTGGTGCGCAGACCCTGCGCGACGTGCTGAAAGCCTGCGTCAAAGCGTCGAAGGAAACATCAAGGCCCAGCTATATCTTGTCGAAAAACCCGGTTCACAGCGCCGTGTATGACGAGATGCTCGGCATTCGTCTGATCGCGCAACCCCTTGGTGGATCCTGGAAAATCTATGAGATCACGCCCCCGCCCTAAACGGACCAATCAGGTCACGCGCCCCCTTCAACCCAATCGGGAAACCGCTTGGATCACGAAAAACGACCACTCATTGCCCCTTGGTCCTCCCTCAAATCACGTAGAACTCGGGATGAACCACGTAGTTCCAGCCCCTTCCAGCCGTCCCGCCGAAGCCCGCCCATCGTCTTGAATTGGAATTAGCCCCGCCTGGGGCACCGGCGCCGTTTCTGCCCGGGCTGCACCCAAAACTTCACGTTGATCTCGCCACATCCGGCTGCCGAACAGCGCCACATCCGCGCCGCCGTCAGTGGACTGCCCTCCGGGGGGCTTTCCGCAAGCTGGCCTTGCTGCGCGCAGGGGCTTGTCGGGATTGGTGCGCTCACAAGCGGGCCGAGAAGCGGAGAGGGCGGAAACAATATCGTCCCATTGTAGCGGCGTGGACAAGTCAATAAGGTCGCTCCAAGCAAAAAACAGCACCACAAGGAGCACACCCATGTCCGACACAGAAAGCTACGGTTTCGACACGTTGCAGATCCACGCAGGCGCCCGGCCCGACCCGGCGACCGGCGCGCGCAACACGCCCATCTATCAAACCACCGCCTATGTCTTCCGCGATGCAGACCACGCGGCGGCGCTGTTCAATCTTCAGGAAGTGGGCTTCATCTATTCGCGCCTGACAAACCCCACTGTGGCCGTGCTGCAAGAGCGGATCGCGACCTTGGAAGGTGGCGTCGGGGCGGTGTGCTGCTCTTCTGGCCATGCAGCGCAGATCATGGCGCTCTTCCCGCTGATGCAACCGGGCTGCAACGTGGTTGCCTCGACGCGGCTTTACGGCGGCTCGGTCACGCAGCTCAGCCAGACGATCAAGCGCTTCGGCTGGTCTGCGAAATTCGTGGATTTCGATGATGAGAAAGCCGTGAAAGCCGCGATTGACGACAATACCCGCGCGATCTTTGGCGAGGCCATCGCCAATCCGGGCGGCTATATCATGGATGTGCGCTCCATTGCCGATATTGCCGATGCCGCCGGGATCCCGCTGATCATCGACAACACCTCCGCCACGCCCTACCTGTGCCGCCCGATCGAGCATGGCGCGACGCTGGTGGTGCATTCGACCACGAAATACCTCACTGGCAATGGCACGGTTACAGGCGGCTGCGTGGTGGACTCAGGCAAATTCGACTGGAGCGCATCGGACAAGTTCCCCTCCCTCTCGCAGCCCGAGCAGGCCTATCACGGCCTCAAATTTGCCGAGACCTTCGGTCCGCTCGCCTTCACTTTCCACGGCATCGCCATCGGCCTGCGCGATCTGGGCATGACGATGAACCCGCAAGCCGCCCACTATACCCTATGCGGCATCGAGACCTTGTCGCTGCGCATGGAACGCCATGTCGAGAACGCCGTGAAAGTGGCCACCTGGCTGGAAAACGATCCGCGCATTGACTTTGTGACCTATGCGGGCCTGCCGTCTTCGCCCTATTACAAGCGGATGGAAACTGTCTGCCCCAAAGGCGCGGGCGCGCTGTTTACCTTTGCGGTCAAGGGCGGCTATGAGGCCTGCATCAAGCTGGTTGAGGGGGTCGAGATTTTCAGCCATCTGGCCAATCTGGGCGATACGCGCTCTATCGTGACCCATTCCGCCTCGACCACACACCGCCAGCTGACCGCCGAGCAACAGGAAGCCGCAGGGGCCGCACCGAATGTCGTGCGCACCTCCATCGGGATCGAGGATGCAGATGATCTGATCGCCGATCTTGATCAGGCGCTGAGCAAAGCCGTCGCCTGACCAAAGATTTTCCCCGGGGCCTCTGCACGGTGCCCGGGGAATTTCCTCTAGGTTTGAACGGCTTGCAGCGATATCATCGCGTCAAGGCGCAAAACTGCAACAAAGCTGAGCCGATCTGTTAACAATCCGTTGACGGTTCGGCTTTTATTTGCGTGCGTTCTGAGCTACATATCACAACAGGGGGCTCGCAGGGGCGGGCTAGACACTAAATCTAGGCCGGAACGACATATTCATGACGCCAAATTTTGCACTGAATCTCTCCGAAGACGGGATCGACCTGCTTCACCGCGACCCGGACCGCAACGGGTGGTCGCGGCTCCGCACTGTTGCGCTCGACAGCGAGGACCTGGCTTTTGAGCTGCACAAACTGCGCGACGCGGCCCTGGCGATCGAAGGCGATAGTTTCACAACCAAGCTGATCCTGCCACGCTCGCAGCTGCTTTACACAACCGTGGAGGTCGAGGGCAAAAAACGCCCCAAGCCAAAGATCAAGGCGGCGCTGGAAGACCAGACCCCCTATGATTTCGACGATCTCGTCTACGACTCCCTCAAGGCGGAGACGCGCGACGGGTTGCGCGTGTTTCAGGTCGTGGCCGTCGCCCGCCACACCTTGCAGGAGGCAGAAGCCTTTCTCGCCCCCTATATGCTCAACCCCGTGGGCTTTACCGCGATGCCGACGCCGGAGGAATTCGCCAGAGAGCCCAATCTGGGCCCGGCGGGGGACGCGGAGGGTTTCAAGAGCGACAAGGCCCCGGTCACGATTCTGGAGAGCCTTGAGGCCGATGCCCCGCCCACCGAGGCTTCGAAGGGACTGTCCGAGACTGCGGGAGGATCCGGGGATCAGGCAGTGTCTCAGGATGACGGAGGGACGCAGGATACGGCCGCGCTGGAAAGCGACCTCCCCTCGCCCCGGCAGATCGACCCTGACCGAAAATATGCCGCCGAGGATTTGTTCACCACTGATGAGATCTCCGACGACTGGCCCAAGGAATTTGAGTGGAACAAGGACCTGTCGCCCACTTCGGAGGCCGAGCCACCAGCGCCGACTGACCTGCAAGATGCGGGGCCACAGGACATTGCCTCTCAAGAGACTGACCCCGGGGAGGCTGGCCCTCAGAAGTCTGGCCCCGAGAATTCTGGCTTCGTCGAAAGCGAGCCGGACCATGCAAAGCCTCTGTTCGAGTTGACCGATGATGCGGCAGAGCTAACGCTTGGATCGCTCTCCGATCCGGATAGCACGCTCGAAGACGCAGCGCCTGAAAACACAACTCCTGAAGACGCCATGGCGGCCCAGCCGGAAGAGCAGCCAGAGGCTTCAGAGCCTGAGACGCCGCTGATCGGCACAGCCATCGAGAGAGCCGTGGCGACAGCCGAAACGCCGTCACAAAAGCCCCTCTCCGAGCGCATGCCAAATCTCGACGCGGCCTTGTCTTTGTCAGGCGACGCCGAAGCGCCGGATGTCTCAGCGCCCCTGCGTGCAACGAAGACGCCGCCAGCGCCCATCGCGAAAGAAACACCGCCCGGTGATGGCACGTCGGGCTTTGCGTCGCGCAGAAGATCGCGCACCAGCTTCGTCGTCCCGCCAGAGACCGGCGACCGGGTCGAAAAACTCGCCGCCCGCATCGGCATCCCGGGCGCCACACCGAAACCTGCCAAAACGCCACCCATCATCGTGCGCGCCGATGCGCAGGACGCAGCGACACCCGCGGCGGCCAAAGAAACCAAACCCGAGCCGGGTACAGGCAAAAGAAATGCACGCGCAAAGCATCTGATCTCGGGCCAGCGGCGCAAACCGGCCCCCTTGATCCCGCCCGTGACGGTCGAGCGGCCCGTTCTCGCTGACGCGCGCGGCGGTAGCAGCCGTGCCAGTGTCGGGCGCCGCAGGGCACCCGATCCAATTGCCGAACTTGCCGCGCGGCAAGCGGCTGCGGAACCTGCGCGCTCCGGCCTGCTCAAGACTTTCGGGATCGTGTTGTTGATCGGCATCATTGCCCTTGGCTCCATGATGGCCCTGACACGCGGGACCGCGAATTGGTTTGGCGGCGGCGGGATGGTAGAGCTTGAACCAGGTATTGCAGACCCAGATATTGCAGACCCCGAAGCAGAGGTCTCGCAGATCACTGCCGGAGAGATCACACCGCAAGACACCGTGATGCCCGATCCGACCGAACTGGTTGCAGCCCCCCCGGCGGTTGCCCTTGATCCAGTGGAGAGCCCGGTTGAGACAGAGATCGCTGCGATCGATCCAGTGCCTCCGAGCGATGATGCGGCGCTTGTGACAGAATCTGCGCAGATCGCGCCCCGGCCCACTATCGAAACGGCCGAGGCCGCCTATCGCAACAGCGGCGTCTGGCAGTTCATGGGCAATCTCGCACCGCTGGCCGCGCCCGACCTGCCCACCAGCATAACCTTGCATGGCAGCGACACAGCCCTTGCTTTTTCCGGTATCGAGCCGCTCCCCGTAAGCGACGGGCTTGTGTCTGACAGCGCCCCGGTTGCCGCAATAGACGTGCCGGAACGCCCCGGGTTGCGCTTCACACTCGATCAAAACGGACTGGTCGTGCCGAAAGCCGAGGGGGCGCTTTCCCCCGAAGGTGTGATGGTATTTGCGGGCACGCCACCCGTCACGCCACGCCCGCGCCCGGATGGTGACCCACGGCTGGAAGATGCGCGCGACGCGACACCGGTCACAGACCAGACCCTGCCCGAGATCACCGCACCCGATACAAACACCATCGCGGGCACAGGCGAGCCTACCCGCAATGTGACCGATGACAAGGCCGTCGCGCCGTTTGCACAGGCCGCCCGTCTTATCCCGCAAAGTGCAAATGATACCGCCCCCACGAGCGATGTCTCTCCGGTGCCGTCACAGCAACGCGCCCAAAACGAAGAAGACCTGCCCCTGCCGCCGCCCGATCCGGCGCTGGCTGGTTTCAGACCGCTGGAGCGGCCAGCAAATCTTCTCGAGCAGATCGAACGGGAGGTTTTGGGTGGCTTCACCCGTCTGGAGCTTGCCGCTTTCCGGCCAGAGCCGCGTCCGCTCGCGGCACAGGAACGCGCCGCAGAATTACGCGCCGCTTCGCTGGCCAGTGTCGATGCGATCTCGAAGGCAGTCGAAGAGGCACAGGAAGAGGCGCTGGAGCCACCGGAGCCCGATGGCCCGATCACCAGCAGCGCGCTTTCGGAACGGGACGTCTCGATCCTCGCCACATTTCGTCCCAGCCAACGCCCCCAAGGCCTGACCCGCGTTGCAGCCCGCATCCGGGCCGCGCGAACCACGCCTCAAACGCCGACCGCAACGGCGCGGGCGACGGGGCCAGCCGTGAACAGCTCCAGCCGCGTTTCTCCAACCGGGCCAATCAGTACGACAGTCGCGCGTGCCGCGACCGACAATGACGCGATCTCTCTGGGTCGGGTGGCGTTGGTCGGCGTGTTTGGCACAACGAATAATCGCCGCGCGCTGGTCCGCATGCCCAATGGCCGCTTCAAGAAAGTCACTGTAGGGGATAGTGTCGACGGTGGCCGCGTCGCCGCGATTGGAGAAGCGCAGCTCAAATATACCAAAGGCGGACGCACGGTTACCCTGACAATGCCTCAGGGCTGACCTGAAACGTCATGCGAAAAGACCTCAATCACATAACGCGTTGAAATCAAATATTTTGGGCGCGTTGCGTGAGGTGCAATGTTTCAGATATTTCGTCAGACGCTATATTGCAGCCAGACATTCGCTCGGCGCGCGCGCCGCAAGGCGCACATAATCGCGGCAGGCGTAGCCTGACAATTGGGTCAAAGCACCTAAACCAAAACCGCCGCCGCCAGCCCCAAAAAGGCAAAGAACCCAACGACATCGGTAACAGTTGTCACAAAGGCGCCCGAGGCGAGCGCCGGGTCCACACCGACTTTATCCAACGCAATCGGGATCAAGATCCCCGCCAGGGCCGCCACAACCATATTGACGATCATCGCCACGGCGATCACCGCGCCCAGCATCGGCGTGCCGAACCAGATGACGCCGACAATCCCCATCACCACCGCAAAGATCGCCCCATTGATCAGCCCGGCCACGGCTTCGCGCCGCACGACCCGCCACAGGTTTGCGCCGGTCAGATCCTTGGTCGCAATGGCGCGCACGGCTACGGTTAGCGATTGCGTCCCCGCATTGCCCCCCATCGACGCTACAATCGGCATCAACACGGCCAGCGCCACGATCTGTGCCAATATCTCTTCAAACTGCGCAATCACCAGCGATGCCAGAACCGCCGTCACCAGATTGACCGCCAGCCAGGGAAATCTCTGCCGGACGGTCTCGAGGGTCCGGTCAGACACGCTCTCGTCACCTCCAACACCGGCCAGCCGCAAGATGTCCTCCTCCGCCTCCTCATCAAGAACGGTCATCGCATCATCAATCGTGATGACACCTACCAGCCGTTCATTCTCGTCAATCACAGGAGCGGAGATCAAATGATACTGGTTGAACGCATAGGCCACATCGCATTCGGGCTGGCTGACCGGGATGGTGCGGAAACTGGCCTCCGAAAGCGATTTGAGCGACCGGTCACGCGGCGCGCTCAAAAGCTTTCCCAAGGTCACATAGCCCACCGGATGATAGGCGGGATCAACCAGGATGACATGGTAGAACTGCTCGGGCAGCCGCGTCTCGCCGCGCAGATAATCAATGGTCTGGCCCACATCCCAATGCTCCGGCGCCGCGACCAGCTCTCCTTGCATCAAACGCCCGGCGGAGTTCTCGGGATAGCTCAGCGCCTGCTCAACCGCGACCCGGTCCGTGGCGTCCAGCGCATCAAGGATGAGCCCCTGCTGGCTGTCCTCCAAATCCTCCAGCAGATCCACCACATCGTCTGAATCCAGCTCCCTAACCGCCTCATTGAGCACCTTTTGCGGCAGGTAATCTATCACCTCCTCGCGCAGGTTTTCTTCCAGCTCGGACAGGATTTCGCCGTCAATCCCCATGGACCACAGGGACAGGAACGCCCGGCGCTCCGCACCGCTGAGCTGTTCGAGCAGATCGGCAATATCGGCCGGGTGCAGCGGATCCAGCAACGCGTCCAAAGCCAGCGCATCAGCCGCAGTGACCGCGTCAACCACCCGCTCGTAAAGGCTCAGATCCAGCGCGTAGCCTTCGTCGGATTGCTCTGCCAGATCGCCTGTCTCTTCAGCCATTCCGCTTGTCTCCTGCTACGCTCCGCCCCTGTTTATCCGTGACATATGCCAAAAGGGAACCGCAAAGGTGATTTCCTTTCTGATTTCAGCGCGCTACCCATGCCAGATGACGCAACACAGCCATATCCTCTACGGCCAGACCCTCAGCTTTACGGGCAACCCGTTTGAACACGGACCAAGTGCCGCCCGGCATGAAAGGCACGGCGCAGTGCTGATTGAGCATGGCCAGATCACCCAGACAGGCCCCGCAGACAGATTGACCCCGCCGCCCGCCGCGCAGGCGCATCACTATGGCGACGCGTTGATCATGGCCGGGTTCATCGATGCGCATATGCATTACCCCCAGACCGGCATCATCGCGAGCTGGGGCAAGCGGCTGATTGATTGGTTGAACGACTACACCTTCCCCGAAGAGACCCGGCTCGCCGATCCCGACTATGCCGCCCAGATTGCCGGGCGCAGCTTTGATCTGGCGCTGGCGCATGGCACCACCTGTCTGGCGAGCTACGCCACCTCCGCCCCTGTCAGCGTCGATGCGTTCTTTGCTCAGGCCCAGCGGCGTGGGCTGCGCGCTCTGGCGGGCAAGACCTGCATGGATCGCAACGCACCCGAGGCTTTGTGCGACACGGCCACGCGCGCCTATGATGAAAGCAAGGCCCTGCTGGAGCGCTGGCACGGGCGCGACCGCCTGAGCTATATCATCACGCCGCGTTTCTCGCCGACCTCAACGCCTGAGCAGCTGAGCGCGCTTGGCACGCTTTGGGCCGAACATCCCGATTGTCTGATGCAGACCCATCTCTGCGAGCAAGTCGAAGAGATCGCCTGGGTCCGCGCGCTTTTCCCCGATGCGCGCGACTATCTCGACACCTATGAGATGCATGGGCTGCTCGGCCCCCGCGCGGTGTTTGGCCATGCGATACATCTGGAACCGCGCGAACGCGCCCGGCTCAAGGAAGCCGGTGCCGCACTTGTTCATTGCCCAACGTCCAATACGTTTATCGGCTCGGGTCTTTTTGACATGCGCGGCTTGACGCAAGAAGGCCTGCGCATAGGGCTTGCGACCGATACAGGTGGCGGGTCGTCCTTTTCCATGTTGCGCAGCATGGCAGCAGCCTATGAGATCAGCCAGCTGAAAGGCACACCGCTTCACCCGGCAGAGCTGTTATGGCTGGCAACGTGCGGCTCGGCCGATGCGCTGCATCTGTCACAGCACATAGGCAACCTGGCCCCCGGGCTTGAGGCCGATCTGGTCATCCTCGATCTGGCCTCGACGCCCGCGATTGCCCAGCGCCATGCCCGTGCCGAGGATATCTGGGAGGCCGTCTTTCCAACAATGATGATGGGCTGCGACCGGGCCATCAAGGATGTGTGGATCGCGGGCCGGGCCATGGGCCAGACGCCCTGACATCGCACCAAGATACCTATGCGCAGCACAGCTATAGCGTCTGAAGAAGTAAAAAGCTCCGGGCTTCTGGATCGCCGGTGACCAGGGCGACGGCCCGACAGGATACCGGGCCTCTGGCCGGGCTATTCGTCACAGACCACTTCGATGAATGTCGGCACGACCCCGTTGCCGTCCAGGTAGCTGAGCTCAGGTGCCGCGATAAGCAGCTTCTTGTCGCTTAGCCCGCCTTGCGCCCCACCCGTATAGGTCTTCTCGCCGACAACGATTGTAAATTGGAACCCTTTGGCGGGCTCGCCCCGCAGGCGCATCGCAAACCCGTCGCCGTCATTATCCGCACGCCCCCCATCCGGCGTTACAACCTCGACCTTCTCGCCGAAGTCACAGCTTACCTTCCCCTCGAAAGCCGCATCGCCCAGCTTGCCGCTTGCAATGCCTGTCTGCTGGGCCAAAGCTCCCGCGGCAGTTGCGGCAAGCATCATCGCCGCGCCTGTGACTAGTTTTTTCCAATCCATCGTTACACACTCCGCTTATTTCAAACTCCCCAACGCCCGCACCTTTGCCGTCCCGCGCGGTGCTTGATCCGATCCCGGGGCGCATCTTGACCAGCTGAGGATAATCCAAGAACCGCTTTCTGCAATCCCCAGACTTGGTGCCGAACTCTACGTCATGCCCGTAATCACGGCGCAAACGCTATAATGCATGCGCCCAACGGCCCGCAATTGCCCAATTATCGGTAAAAAAGCGTCAATCCGAATATTGATCCAGCACAAAGCTGGTCTGCGTGTATATTCATTAACGTGAAGTTGATGAGTCGTTCCAACCAGCGCGCGGTGGCATTTGCCCGGGTCATAGCCTGCATGTTTGGCAACATGATTACACAAAGGCGCACCCTGTGCTGCACTGACCGGGCATGGTCCGTTGCAATGAACAATTCGCTCCGTTTTCCGTATCTTTTTGACTGTGTATTGCTCGCTGATCTGCCCGTTGACGAGAAAGCCGCATTTCTCAACGCATGCACGGTGAAAGCCATCACAAAAACCACCCCGGTTCTGCATCAGGGGGCTGCGTCTGAGGGTCTGATCCTTGTCGCCCATGGCACCGTGGAGATCTGCTATGCCAGCACGGAGGGGACCAATGTGATCATCCACCACGCAACCCCCGGTGAGATGTTGGGCGCGATCGAGGCGATGGCGCTTATGCCCTGCGTTGCCACTTGCACGGCCTTCCCAGGCGCGACCCTGCTGTTTTGCGACAAGGCGCTTTTGGAGCGGAAGTTGCAATCGCCAACCTTCCTGCGCAACATCGCAAGGTCTCTATATGACATGATGCGCCGCGACAACGAGCTGCGCATTGTCGGGCAATTTTATTCAGCCGAACAGCGGATTTGCAATTATCTCAAACAGTTATCGGCTCATATCACGCAGATCCCGCAAAACCAGTCCTATGTCGCCAAGGTCGTGGGCTGTTCACGTCAAACGGTCAACAAGGAATTCGGGCGGCTCAGAGAGCTGGGCATCCTGGAAGTTGCAAAGGGACGGATCAGGGTGCTTGATCGCGATGCACTGGCGCGCCGGATAGCGGAGCTTGACAGCTCGGCTTAAGCGTCACACACGCGCCATCAACCGGTCACGCAGATGGTTTGCGCGCGCGACAACCGCTGCAAGATCAACGGTCTGCAATTGCCCGCCCCGGACAATTTCACGGCCCTCGACGATCAGATCGCGCACTTGCGCAGGTCCGCTCAGGATCATGGCGGCGGGATCCCAGGACCCCGCGCTCTCAAGTCCGGAGATATCCCAGATCGCCAGATCGGCCCGGAACCCTGTCGCGATCTGGCCACATTCCGCACCACGCCCGAGCACCTGCGCGCCTCCGCGCGTGGCAATCTCGAACCCTTCGCGGGCAGACATGGCGCCTCCCCCGCCCCTGAGCCGGGCCAGTAGCATCGCCTGTCGGGCCTCGGCCGCCAGATTGCCCTGATCGTTGGAGGCCGATCCGTCCACGCCAAGCCCTACCGGCACGCCCGCATCGCGCATCTGGCGCACTGGCGCCAACCCCGAGCCGAGCCTGCAATTGGAGCAGGGGCAATGCGCGACACCGGTTCGGCTGCGGGCGAAAAGGTCAATCTCGCCCGCATCCAGCTTCACGCAATGGGCATGCCACACGTCATCGCCTACCCAGCCGAGATCCTGCGCATATTGCCCGGGGCGGCACCCGAAATTCTCCAGCGAATAGGCGATATCCTCGTCATTTTCTGCCAGATGCGTGTGCAGCATCACGCCTTTGTCGCGCGCCAGAAGTGCTGCGTCACGCATCAGCGCGCGGCTGACCGAGAAGGGCGAGCACGGCGCCACGCCGACACGCAGCATCGCCTCAGGCCTTGGGTCATGAAATCTGTCTATGAGCCGGATACAGTCCTCCAGGATCGCCGTCTCATCCTCAACCAGATGATCGGGGGGCAACCCGCCCGCGCTTTCCCCGATGCTCATCGCCCCGCGCGTAGGGTGGAAGCGCAGACCCAACTCAGCTGCGGCGTGGATCGTATCGTCGAGCGCCGCGCCGTTGGGAAAGATATAGAGATGGTCCGAACTCATCGTGCAGCCCGAAAGCGCCAGCTCTGCGAGGGCGATCTGGGTAGAGACAAACATCTCCTCCGGCCCAAAACCCGCCCAGATCGGATAGAGCGTCTGCAACCAGCCAAACAGTGCGGCATCCTGCCCACCGGGCACAGCGCGGGTCAGCGTCTGGAACATATGGTGATGCGTATTGACCAGACCCGGCGTCACGAGGCATCCGGCGGCCTCGATCACAACGCCGCGCGGGGGTAAATGCCGGGATAAGTCATGTCCGATATGGGTGATCTCGCCATTGTGGATCGCGATATCGGCACCGCGCAGCTCCCGGCGGGTGTCATCCATGGTCAGGACATGATCAGCCCCGCGTATCAGCAAATCAGATGTCACGGAGCATTTCCAGCGCTTGGGCATGAAGATCAGGCCCCGCCGCCGCCAGCACCCGACCGCCCTGATCTGCGGGCCTGCCTTGCCAATCGGTCACGATCCCGCCTGCAGCCTCAATCACCGCGATGGGCGCCTGAATGTCATAGGCCTGCAGCCCGGCCTCGACGACCAGATCGATCTGACCGGCGGCCAGAAGCGCGTAGGCGTAGCAATCCATCCCGTAACGCGTGAGCTTGCAGCGCGCGGCCAGGCTTTCGAACCCCGCGCGCTCGGCCGGGCTTCCGACCTCTGGGAAAGTTGTGAAGATCAGCGCCTCCCCCAGATCACCCCGCGTCTTGACGCCCAGCGCGCGCCTGCCCTGTGGCCCCGACATCTCGGCCATGCCCAGCCCGCCAATAAACCGCTCGCCGATATATGGTTGGTCGATTACGCCAAGAATGGGCCGGGTGCCATCATGCAGCGCAATCAGCACGCCCCAGGTCGGCGTGCCTGCGATGAACCCGCGCGTTCCGTCAATCGGGTCGAGAACCCAGGTCAGCCCGCTTTGCGACGGCTTTGGCGCGAATTCCTCGCCCAGAATACCGTCCTGGGGCCTCAGCTCGGCCAGAAGGGCGCGCATCGCCTGCTCTGCGGCGCGGTCTGCGGCGGTCACGGGATCAAAAGCGCCGCCTTTCGAGGCCGTCTCAAGCCCGTCACCCCGGAAATAGCGCAGGGTTTCCACACGGGCGGCATCGCCCAAGGCATGGGCCACGTCGATCAAGGCAGGGTCTGTCGTCATGCAGCGCGCTCCGTTTGTCGCAGAGGGGTCGCATATCCGGGCCGGGGCGATCAAGCATCGAATTGCCTGCGCCATCGCGGCGGGCTACATCTGACACAGCCCAAGCAGGAGCAGATGATGCGTGCCCTTCAAATCACCTCTTTCGACACCCCGCCCGCGATCAACCAGATCGACCGCCCGGAGCCCGGCCCCGGTCAGGTCCTGCTGCGCATCCACGCCTGCGGGCTCAATTTTGCCGACCTGCTGATGAGCAAGGGCAGCTATCAGGACACACCCGCCCTGCCCTTTACGCTGGGCATGGAAGTGGCGGGCGAGGTTGTCGCCTGTGGCGCGGATGTCACGACCCCTCAACCCGGCGACAAGGTCGCGGTGTTTGGTGGTTCCGGGGGGCTGGCCGAGTATGGCTGCTTTGATGCGCGGCTCTGCGTGGCTTTGCCCGACAGTCTCGACTACACGCAGGCGGCCGCGTTTCAGGTGGCCTATGGGACCAGCCATATGGCGCTGGATTACCGTGCGCGGCTCAGACCGGGCGAGACGCTTTTGGTGCTGGGGGCGGCAGGCGGCGTGGGCCTGACGGCGGTAGAGCTGGGCGCGCTGATGGGCGCCACGGTGATCGCCGCCGCGCGCGGGGCCGAGAAGCTGGAGGTAGCCAAACGCGCCGGCGCCCATCACCTGATCGACACGCAAAGCGACGATCTGCGCGCCGTGGTCAAATCCCATGGCGGGGCGGATGTGGTCTATGATCCGGTGGGCGGCGATCTGTTCAAACAGGCCCTGCGCAGTTGCAAGCCCGAGGCGCGGGTATTGTCCATAGGCTATGCGTCGGGCGAGATCCCACAGATCCCGGCCAATCATCTGCTGGTCAAGAATATCAATGTGATCGGCTTTTATTGGGGCGGCTATATGAAGTTCCGGCCCGAGGCACTGACGGACAGTCTGGCCACGCTGATGACATGGCAGACGCAAGGCAAGCTGCACCCTCACATCAGCCAGGTACTGCCGCTGGATCAGGCCGCCGACGGGCTGGAGCTTTTGCGCAGCCGGAAATCGACCGGCAAAGTGGTGATCACGCCGTAAGCCGCAGATCGGCCTCCCGCCATTCCGACAGATAGGCGTCACGGATCATATCACGCAGGGCGATATGGACCGGGTCGTCCGAGCTTTGCATGTAAAGCACAATCCCCGTCTGACCCGGATCGGGCAGTTCTGCCTCGCCGGGGATGGGCCCGGTCTGGCGCGGATAGACCCCCTTGATGGCGGCATGCACGGCCAGATCAGCGCTCAGCACTGCCTCGACCGCATTGTCGAGATCGGAATCGACGACCATCTCCCACTCAAACGCCGCCGCATCCAGCCGCTTGAGCACACCGGAGCGGAAAATGCAGTTCTTGCAAAACGCCACGGGCAGCGGGCGGCTCTTCCAGGCAGAGCCATCCAGCGCGCCGATCCAGACAAGCGGAAGTGTCACAAGCACATCGCCCCCCGGGCCGGGCCGCTCCTCGGTGGTCAGGATCGCGTGGCATTCGCCGCGCTCGAACATGGTGCGCAGGCGCGTTGTGGGGGCGGAGACCAGCCGGATCTGGACACGGGGGAAATCAGCCGCAAAACGGCGCAGGATAGGCGGCACATAGGGATAGATGATGTCATGGGGCACGCCCAGCGTGATCTCACCCTCGTAATCCTTGGAGGTCAGCTTGGTATAGACCTCGTCATTGAGCGCCAGCATCCGACGTGCATAGCTCAGCAACTGCTCGCCTGCGGCTGTGGGCGTCACGCTGCGGTTGGCCCGGTCCAGCAATTGCATGTCCAGCGCCTCTTCCAACCGTTTGAGCTGCATCGAGACCGCCGATTGCGTCAGATGCAAATGCCCCGCCGCCTTGGTCACGCCGCCAGTATCGGCAACCGTCACGAAAGACCGCAGCGCGGTCAGGTCAAGATTTCGAGCCATATCAATTTCCGTGATCCATTCTATGCCAATCATTCGTTTTTCATATGGAGCATATCTGGCCATATAGATCAAGAAGTCTGATTGAAACCATGAAATCCATCACGTATCCGGAGGCAAGCACAATGATATCTCTAAGCCAAACCCGCGCCCGCAGCACCGCTTATCGCGGCAGGTTTTCCTTCTGGGCATATCTTGCGCTCTACCGGCAACGCAAGGCACTGGCCGCGCTGGAAGCGGATCAATTGCGCGATCTCGGCCTGACGCGCGAAATGGCGCAAAAAGAGGCAAATCGGCCATTTTGGGATGCGCCGGATCATTGGAAACAACGCTAGGCCAAAAACCTGCGACAAACAGCGCCGATTGCACGAAATCGGCACTGAATGACTTGAAAAGCTACATGATCTGCCCCACATTCCTGACATAAATAGTCTGGACCGGACTATGTCGATTTTTGGCTTATCGGGAGAACTGTTGATGGCACAATACGAAACACTGAACACAGGCACTGTCGGCACGCGTTCTGCGGCCGTCGATGCGGGGCTGCGCGCCCACATGAACAAAGTCTACGGCACGATGTCCGTCGGCATGTTGATCACCGCAGCCGCCGCTTGGGCGATTGCAGGTCTTGCCGTGTCAGACGTGCCGTCCGAATATGCGTTGCGCGAAGGCCAGTACCTGACGGGTCTGGGTGTTGCGCTTTACGCCTCTCCGCTGAAATGGGTCATCATGTTTGCGCCGCTCGCCTTCCTGTTCTTCGGGTGGGGTGCGTTGATGCGTCGCGGCTCCGCCGCTCTGGTGCAGACCGGCTTCTTCATCTTCGCTGCCGTGATGGGTATTTCCATGAGCTCGATCTTCCTGCTCTTCACGGGTGTGTCGATCGTCCAGACCTTCCTTGTGACGGCAATCGCCTTTGCGGGTCTCAGCCTCTATGGCTACACGACCAAGAAGGACCTGTCCGGCATGGGCACATTCCTCATGATGGGCGTGATCGGCCTTCTGGTGGCGATGGTGATCAACCTGTTCCTGCAATCGGGTGTGATGATGATGGCGATCTCGGCGATCGGTATCCTGATCTTCGCGGGCCTGACAGCCTTTTACACGCAAGACATCAAATCCACCTATGTGGCCCACGCGATGCACGGCGATCAGGAGTGGTTGGACAAGGCAGCCTCCGATGGCGCGCTGAGCCTCTACATCTCTTTCCTGAACATGTTCCAGTTCCTGCTGATGTTCATGGGCCAGCAAGAGTAATCACGCTCACAGCGATGAGCAAAGGAAAGGGTCAGCCATGCGCTGGCCCTTTTTTCATGTCTCGGCTTTTCATGCCTCGGCTCTTTATGTCCGGGCCTTTTGTGTCCGGGCTTCTCGTGTCTGGGCGGATGATTTCATAGCAGAATCTGTAGCGTTCGACGACATATCTGAGCCCCACGCCAGACCGGCTGCATCCGACCGATCACGCTCAATACGACGATTTCAACTTGCCCGCCCGCTGCCAGCGGGGCGCGGCTTCGGCACGCTCAGCCCATTGAGCGGCGCATCTGCATGGCCGGGAACATAATTCCCTGACGAAGGGGCACCTGAATTTCGTGCAAAAGCTCGAACCCCGCCGCCTCGTAGAACGGCACGGCAGTAAATGTCGCCTGACAGCGCATCTCCTCTATCCCGCTGCTGCGCGCTTGCGCCAGACAATGGTTGATCAGCGCCCGACCTACCCCCTGACGAACCCGCTGCGGATCGGTGGCGAAATGGCGGATGTGACCGACCCTGTGCCCGCCATGCGCTCCACCGGGGGCCGCGCGCGTCCAGCCGCCAACACCGATCAAGTCGCCATGCTCAAACGCGCCGTAATAGGTCCCGCTGCTCACAAGCGCTGGCTGCGCCCGGCTGATCAAGGGCAGAGCCGTCACGATGACCGAAGCCGGGTAATCCGCCTTCAGCAACGCAGGATAGCTGCGCGCAAGCAGATCATCCACAGCGGCGATATCAATCTTACCCGTCGCCCGTAGCTCCATTTCGGCATCCTCCTGAAAACGAAAAAACCGCGCTCAACGGCGCGGCTTCATCAGATAGATCGAAAGGGCCAGATTACTTGATCTTGCCTTCCTTATATTCGACATGCTTGCGCGCGACGGGGTCATATTTGCGCACCACCATCTTCTCGGTCATGGTGCGGGCGGTCTTTTTCGTCACGTAGAAATGGCCTGTGCCAGCGGACGAGTTCAGGCGGATCTTGATCGTGGTTGGCTTCGCCATGTCACTTCTCCTTGCACGGGCGCGCAGCGCGCACCCGGAAATACGTTAGACGCTGCTTTTACGCGAGCGCTACACCATGTCAACCGTCAATAGGGCCTGCCGGCCACGGAAACGGGGTGTTATCTCGCCCAAAGCCAAATCCTGTACTTGGCGACTGGCCGGTTTCGGGCCATCATCGAAAGCATATCGCAATGACCCTTTCCGCCATGACAAGGATATTCCCGATGCGCGCTTCCCTCTGCTTTCTTGCCCTGACCCTCGCCTCGCCCGTATTGGCTCAGCAGGCCGCCGATAACGTGGCACCCGAGATCGCCTCTGCACAAGCGGCCAAACAGGCGGGATCCCCCGTCGCGGCGCAGGACTGGATGGTCGCCGCGAGGGGGGATCCCGCCTGTTT
>CAYGUB010000025.1:0-6892 GCA_964352845.1 uncultured Rhodobacterales bacterium
CAATTGACGCCCCAGCCTCGACAAAATCCAGCGAAAGGCCCGATTTGGCAAAGTTGAGCATCGGCGTGGAGGCAAAGAAATCCGACCCGTCACTGCCAATACGGTCCGCGTCCACCACAAAGCTGAAGGTAAAGGCCTCGCCGTCGCGCACGCCGCTGCCATCAAATTCAAACGCATCAAGATCGACAAAACCGTCAAGCGACAACTCGACCGTCGCAGCCCCCAGACCCAAGGACTGGCCCATCAACACGACCCCGGCCACGGACGCGGCCTTCACAAAACTCATCATTTCACTTCCCCTCAGCACTCGGCAATCGTCTTGGCGCGACGCAGGCACCTGACTCGTTCTCGTGATTAGCGGCAGGTTAATGATATCTTGCGCAAACCGAAAGCGAAAATCCGCTGATCGCCGAAAAACAAATCCGCGCGTCCAGCCATGGGCCGGCGGGCAGCGTGTCAGGCAGAACGGACCGGCCCCGTGTCCGCGCAGTCTTGGTCCGCGCAGGCTTGAGCCTGAGGACAATTCGCTCTATCGCGTGATCTGGCGCATCAATGGCGTGTATATGGGGCGGCTAGACCGGACAAAGATGAAATTTCTCGATCTGACCAAAGTGTATATCCGCTCGGGCGCAGGCGGGGGCGGGGCTGTCAGTTTCCGGCGCGAGAAATATATCGAATATGGCGGGCCCGATGGCGGCGACGGAGGGCGCGGCGGCGATGTTGTGGTCGAAGTGGTCGACGGGCTGAACACGCTCATTGATTTTCGCTATCAGCAGCATTTCTTCGCCAAGAACGGCCAGCATGGGATGGGCAAGCAGCGTACCGGCAAGGATGGCGATGATATCGTGCTGCGCGTGCCCATCGGCACCGAAGTTCTCGATGAGGATGAAGAGACCGTGCTCGCCGATATGACCGAGCTTGGTCAACGCTTCGTTCTCGCCAGAGGGGGCAATGGCGGCTTCGGCAATCTGCATTTCAAAAGCTCCACCAATCAGGCCCCCCGCCGGGCAAATCCCGGCCAGCCCGGGGTGGAACGCACGATCTGGCTGCGGCTCAAACTGATTGCTGATGCCGGGCTGTTGGGTCTGCCCAATGCGGGCAAATCCACCTTTCTGGCAGCGACCTCCAATGCGCGCCCCAAAATTGCCGACTACCCGTTCACGACGCTGCATCCCAATCTTGGCGTGGTCGGGGTGGATGGCGCCGAATTCGTGATGGCCGATATCCCCGGCCTGATCGCAGGCGCCTCCGAGGGGCGCGGGATCGGCGACAGGTTCCTGGGCCATGTCGAGCGCTGCGCGGTCTTGCTGCATCTCGTCGATGGCACCTCCGAGACGATTGCGCAGGATTACCACACGATTATCCAGGAGCTTGAAGCCTATGGCGGCGCGCTGGCCGACAAACCCCGGATCACCGCGCTCAACAAGATCGACGCGCTGGATGCCGAAGAGCAGGCAGCAGCGAAAGCCGCGCTGGAAGAGGCCTGCGGCGGCGTGGTCCATACCATGTCAGGCGTCAGCCGAGAGGGTTTGCAGCAGGTCTTGCGCGATGTGCGGGCCTGCATCACCGATGACCGGCTGCGCGCGGCGCAGCGCGATGAAGAGCCGCAATCATGGCGTCCCTGAGCAGCTACAGGCGGCTTGTGGTCAAGATCGGCTCGACCCTTCTGGTTGACCGGGAGACCGGCGCGTTGCGATCAGACTGGTTGCGCGGGCTGGTCGAGGACGTGGCGGCGGCAAAGGGCAGGGGGCAGGATGTGGCGATCGTCTCATCGGGCTCCATCGCGCTGGGTCGGGAGGCGTTGCAACTGCCCAAGGGCCCGCTGACGCTGGAAGGCGCGCAGGCCGCCGCAGCGGTCGGACAGATCCGGCTGGCGCGGGCCTATGAGGATGCGCTGAACGTGCATGGCATCACCGCAGCGCAGGTGCTTGTGACGCTGGACGACAGCCGCAATCGCCGCCGTTACCTCAATTCCCGCGCGACGCTGGAGCATCTGCTGGGCCTGGGCGTGGTGCCGATTGTCAATGAGAACGACACAATCGCCACCGATGAGATCCGATATGGCGACAATGACCGGCTCGCAGCCCAGATCGCCGTCACCGTGGGCGCTGATCTGGTCGTTTTGCTCTCCGATGTGGACGGGCTCTATAGCGCAAATCCCCAGCTTGATCCCGATGCGCGTCATATCCCCCTGGTCGATCACATCACGCCGGAGATCGAGGCAAGCGCGGGCGATGCGGGCTCGGGCCTGTCCAAAGGCGGGATGAAGACCAAGGTGATGGCCGCGCGGGCCGCGACTGTTGGCGGGGCGGCTCTGGTGATCACCCATGGTGCCGGGCTGCGCCCGCTCAAAGCGCTTGAGGACGGGGCGCGCGCGACCTGGTTTAGCGCGCAGGACGATCCGCAACTGGCCCGCAAGCGCTGGATACAGGCCATGAAGCCTGAAGGCCGCCTGATCATTGACGCAGGCGCGGCGCAGGCCCTGCAGCAGGGGAAATCGCTTCTGCCGGTTGGGCTTGCAGCCGTCGCGGGCAGCTTCGAGCGGGGTGATCCCGTCGCCATCGAGACCGCCTCCGGGCGGGAGCTGGCCATTGGGCTCACGCGCTACTCCGCGCAGGAGGCCGCGCTGATCAAGGGTGAGAATTCGGCACAGATCGAAGACCTGCTGGGCTATCCCGGCCGCGGCGTGCTGGTGCACCGCGATGACATGGCGATCAAGCGCTAGGATGGTGGCGCAAATGACGATTGAGCCTGCGCGCGGCAATCGTTAAACCGGGCTGACCCTTACGAAAGCCGTACGATGAAAGATCTCGACAACATCCCCGCCCTCATGGCCGAGATTGGCCGCAATGCCAAAGAAGCAGCCCAGGCGCTTGCGCAAGCCAGTGCGGAGCGCAAACACGCAGCGCTGATCGCCGCCCTCGAGGCCGTCTGGTCACGTCGGGCCGAGATTATCGAGGCAAATGCCAAGGATATGGCGTTTGGCCGCGAAAAGGGGCTCAGCCGCGCCATGCTCGACCGGCTGATGCTCGATGAGGACCGCATCCGGGGTATTGTTGACGGTCTGCGCGCCGTGGCGGAGCAAAAAGACCCGGTGGGCGAAGTGATCAAGGACTGGGATATGGCCAGCGGGCTCAATATCAAGCGGGTGCGCACGCCGCTGGGTGTGATCGGCGTGATCTATGAAAGCCGGCCCAATGTGACCGCTGATGCCGGTGCGCTCTGTCTCAAATCGGGTAATGCGGTGATCCTGCGCGGCGGCTCGGAAGGGTTTCATTCCAGCACCGTGCTGACCGATTGTCTCAAACAGGGGCTGAAGGCGGCCAACCTGCCGCAAGATGCCGTCCAGCTTGTGCCCACACGCGACCGCGACGCGGTCTCGGAGATGCTCAGGGCCGTGGACTATATCGACGTGATCGTGCCGCGTGGCGGCAAGGGGCTGGTGGGGCTTGTGCAGCGCGAGGCGCGGGTGCCGGTTTTTGCCCATCTCGAGGGCATCGTGCATATCTATATCGACAAGGCGGCGGACCCTGTGAAGACGCTGAACGTGGTGCTGAACGCCAAGACCCGGCGGACGGGCATTTGCGGCGCAGCGGAATGTCTGTTGATCCACCGCGAGGTGGTCGAGACCATCGGGCACAGCGTCATTCGGGCCTTGCTGGAGAAAGGTGTGACCGTCGATGCCGATCTCAGCCTTGCCGGAATTGAGGGGATCAGTGCGGCTGATGACAGCCATTGGGGGCGCGAATTTCTGGATATGGAGATCGCGGCCAAGGTGGTGGACAGTCTGGAAGATGCGATGGCACATATCCGTCGCTACGGCTCGAACCACACGGATTGTATCATGACCGAGGATAGCGCTGCGGCCCATCAATTCACCTCCGGGCTGGATTCGGCGATTCTGATGGTCAATGCCTCGACGCAATTTGCCGATGGCGGAGAGTTCGGGATGGGCGCAGAGATCGGCATCGCGACAGGCAAGATGCATGCGCGCGGTCCCGTCGGTGCCGAGCAATTGACCAGCTTCAAATACATCGTCACCGGTGACGGCACGATACGCGGATAAGTTCAGCGCGGTCGCTCATGAATTGGGCAGATTGCCGGCACGTCAACATTCCGTTTAGAGCCGAAATTTGCGGTAGCGCATCGCGCATGCACTGGGTAAGCTCGCCCCACCATTAACGATCTGACCCGGCTCATCACAGGTGAGGCGGAGTAAATTACCGGGAGGAGACCACATGGATCGTCGTTCTTTTTTGAAATCTTCGGCACTTGGCGGCACAGCTGCTGCGGCCACCACATTGGCAGCACCGGCCTATGCGCAAGGCAACCGGACACTGACATTGGTGACCAGCTGGGGCCGTGGACTGGCGGGCGTGTTTGACGCAGCCGAGCGCGCTGCCCAGTCGATAACGGCGCTGACCGACGGCCAGCTGACCATCGACATCAAAGCCGCAGGCGAGCTTGTCGGCGCGTTCGAGGTGTTTGACGCCGTGACCTCCGGTCAGGCCGATATGTACCACGCGGCTGACTACTATTTCGGCAGCCAGCATCCGGGCTATTTCTACTTCACCTCCGTGCCTTTCGGCATGACGGCGCAAGAGATCGTGAACTGGTATTACCACGGCGACGGCGCCGCGCTGCATGACGAGCTGGGCGAGATCTTCGGCCTCAAAAGCTTCCTTGCAGGCAATACCGGCGCGCAGGCTGGAGGTTGGTTTGCCAAGGAAATCGCCGGTCCCGAGGATTTCAACGGTCTGAAATTCCGCATGCCCGGCATGGGCGGCGAAGTGCTTGGCAAGCTGGGTGCATCGGTTCAGAACCTGCCCGGCGCGGAAGTCTATCAGGCGCTGGCCTCGGGTGCGATTGACGGGACCGAGTGGATTGGCCCCTGGGCTGATGAGAAAGCCGGTTTCCAGGAAATCACCAAATTCTACTACACAGCCGGCATGCATGAGCCCGGCGCGGCCCTGTCGCTGGCAACCAACCGCGAAGTGTTCGACAGCCTGTCGCCCAGCCAGCAAAAGGCAATCGAGATCGCATCAGCCGAAGCGCATCAATGGAGCCTCGCGCAATTCCTCAACAATAACGGCTCCGCCCTGCAGCGTCTGCAATCAGGGGGCGTGAAGGTTCTGGAATTCCCCGACAGCGTCTGGGATGCGATGGGCTCGGCCGCGAAAGAGGTCAAGGACCAGTATAACGGTGACGAGCTCTATGACCGTCTGCGCGCAAGCTATGAGGGCTCCATGGCCGCATCGTCCAACTGGATTGTGCAGTCCGAGGGCACATATCGCACCCAGCGCGACCGGATCACGGGCTGATCGGCCTGTTCGGAAACATGATCTAGATCATGGTCCGGGCCTGCGCTTTCTGGCAAGCAGGCCCGGATCAATTTGCACGGCACGCACCAGATAAGGGGCGGTCGTGATAGGCTCTCTGGGGAGGATTGCTGCCATGTTGGACGCGTTCATCTGGTTTTTCAGTAATATTGGCATGGCCGTCTATAATCTGGTCTACGCCATCTTGAACCCGGCCTCCTGGCTGCAATGGGTAGGCTCCATCGGCTCGAGACTTACCGATGAGGAAGCCAAGACCTCCTTGATGAAATTCATCTATTACGGCGGCTCGGTCGAGTTTTTCTTCGTCGTGCTGGTCTTCTTTCTGACGCTTATGTTCATCGGGCTGTGGCGCAACGAATTCATGTGGGGTTGCGTCCGGGTGATCGAGGGCATCGGCAATACGGTCGGGCGCTTCTTTGCATGGGCGGGTCTGTTGATGGTGCTTCAGCAAATCGTCATCATCTTCATGCAGCGCATCTTCGCGCGGGCCGATATCACGCTGGGTTTCGGAACGCCCCTGACCTTCGATATCAGCTGGTGGGCCGAAGAGCTGAAGCTCTACAACGCGCTGGTCGTGTGTCTGTGCGTGACATACACCTTCGTGCAAGGCGGTCATGTGCGTGTGGATCTGGTCTATTCGGCCGTCCGGTTCCGCACCAAAAAGGTCATCGACATGTTCGGCTCGGTGCTGTTCATGATGCCTGCCGCCGTCCTGACCTGGCTTTACGGCTGGTATTTCCTGTGGCGCCATGTGGTCGTGCCCAAACCATCGGCCACCGATACGCTCGACAAGCTTCTGACCAAATCGCGCGCGCTGCGCTGGAACCTCGAGACGACCGGTTTCTCGCCCAACGGGTTCAATGCCTACTTCCTCTTCAAGGTGCTTTTGGTGCTGTTTACCGCGCTCGTCTTCATTCAGGCCTGGGCGTTTTTGTTCCGCTCCTATCTGGAATGGAAGGAGGGCCCGGAAAGCGAGGGCAAATATCTCGACAAGGATGATCCGGGTGATCCGGATGCCAAACGTGTCGCTGAAATTCACTAAAAGGGCAGGCTGATGTTTTTTGGACTAGATGGTGTCGAAGTTGGTCTGATCATTGTGTTTTTATGCCTCTTCGGAGGGATCTTATCCGGCTTTCCGGTGGCCTTCGCGATTGGCGGTGCGGCGTTTATCTCGTTCGGGATCATCGCAGCGCTGGATTCGGCGGGTTTGCTGATACATCAGGCCATCGACAAAGGCTCGGACGCCTATAACGCCGTGGTGGCACAAGGGGTCAAAAGCGACACGATCTCGATATTCAGATATCCCGATTTGCCGCGTGTCGACATGCCGGTTTTCCCGCAGGGCTGGGAGACAGCGCTGGATCGCAATGTCTCGTTCATCGTCAACCGGATGAATGAGCGCGTGCTGGCAGGCGCCTCCATCGAGACGCTGCTGGCGGTTTTGATGTTCGTGCTGATGGGCATCACGCTGGAACGCTCGAAGATCGCAAATGACCTGCTGACCACCATGGCGCGCGTTTTCGGGCCGCTGCCCGGCGGGCTGGCGGTCTCCG
>CAYGUB010000025.1:6902-17243 GCA_964352845.1 uncultured Rhodobacterales bacterium
GGCTTCAACCGGGATCGTGGGCGCCACGGTTGTGACCATGGGCCTGCTGTCCCTGCCCACGATGCTGCGCAATAACTACTCGCCCGAGCTGGCCACCGGGGTCATCGCGGCCTCCGGCACTTTGGGGCAGATCATTCCGCCTTCCATCGTGATTGTCCTTCTGGGAACGCTTGCCGGTGATCTCTATTCCACGGCGCAGGAAAGCCGGGCCCAGCTGGCCGGATGCTCTGACGCCTTGACCTATCTGGGCGAGCCTGCGGTCGTCTCTGTGGGCACCTTGTTTCAGGCAGCGCTTTTGCCGGGTATCCTGCTTGCCGTCCTTTATGCGCTTTATGCCTTTGGCTATGCGTTGCTCAACCCCACCAAGGCGCCTGCGGTCACGACAGGCGCGGGCGATAATGAGAAAGTCACCCGCTCGGAGGCGCTGACCTGGTTCCTGTTTGCCCCTGTTGGTCTGGTCGCAGGGATGCTGTTGCTGATGCAGCTCAGCGTGATCGGTAACCAGAACGTGTCTGTCGATACGTTCTCGGATGCCGGACAAACCGCCTCGCTGCGCACCAATGTGGCGCCTGATTGTGCCGCTGCCATGATCGAGCTGCACGGCCAGGACGCCTGGGATGCCGCGCTGGCCGAACAGCAGGAGATCGACGCGGCAGGCGGCGTTGCGCAAAGTGTGCGCCTGACCGAAGAAGAGATGGCCGCCGCCATCGAGGCCAAGATCGCCGCAGCCCCTCTGATCGGCACCGGGATCGCCACGGGCTTTTTGCTTTTGTCACTGGTGCTGAGCACGGCGCGTGGCGTGTCGCCTTCGGCCAATCGCCTGCCCTTGTATATCGGCGCTTTGGGTGTCGCGCTGGGGCTTTTGATTGACGCCTTGTTTATCTCGCCTCTGACATCGCCGGGGGTGACGCTGATCTTGTTGCTCGCCCCGATTGTGATGGTGCTTTATGCGACGAGCTATGGCGCGAAGATCCTTGCCGGCAATGACCTGATCCGCGTCGTCTTCCCGCCGCTGGTGTTGATCGTGGCGGTGCTCGGATCGATCCTTGGCGGGATTACCAACCCGACACCGGCTGCAGCGCTCGGGGCAGGGGGTGCGATCATGCTGGCCGCCTATCGCCGCCTGAAGGACAATAACAGATCTGGCCGGGTGATCATCGGCGCGACATTCGCGATCATCGTGATGATTTTGCTGGGCGTGAATTTCGATTTGCGGATGAATATTGGCGAGGTCTCCATCGAGAACACTCTGGCATTCATCGTGGCGCAATCGGCCTATCTGTTTGCAATGTTCGGGATCATCTATGCCTGCATCGTGTTGTGGAATAACGGCGTTCTGACCCCCGTGGTCCGCGAGACGGCCAAGGTGACCTCCATGGTCTTTACCATCCTGATCGGCTCGCAGCTTCTCAATCTGGTCGTGATCTCCTTCGGGGGTGAGCACTATATCCAGGATTTCCTGCGCAGCTTCGATTCCGAAGTGCGGGTCTTCATCATCGTGATGCTTGTCCTGTTCGTTCTGGGCTTCGTGCTCGATTTTCTGGAGATCATCTATATCGTCATCCCCATCGTCGGCCCCGTTATCTATGGCGGCACGATGGATCCGAAATGGGTCACGATCATGATCGCTGTAAACCTGCAAACCTCCTTCCTGACGCCACCCTTCGGCTTTGCGCTGTTCTATTTGCGCGGTGTCGCACCGCCGCAGGTCACCACGGGCCATATCTACCGCGGCGTGGCACCGTTCGTGCTTATTCAGGTCGTGGGGCTGGGGCTGCTGTGGCTGTTCCCATCGGTTGTGACGATCCTGCCCAACCTGATCGGGGGCTGACACGCGCGCTCGGGTCGATATGCAAGGTGGCGTTTGGCAACCCTGCAGGCGGTGATCGGGAAGACAAAAACAGGGTATGGCGGTGATAAGCGACACGATGAAACGGCGGATGCGCACATATGGGCGCAGGGCGCTTGCGGTGCCGGGTGGGCGGCTCAGGAAGCGCTGCTTTTTCATGCATATCCCGAAATGCGGCGGCTCCTCTATCGCCGAAGCGCTCTATGCGACCGTGCCGATCCACAAGCGCGTGGGGGTTGTCGATGCGCCTACAACGCGCCGGGCCGCCGCGATTTACTATGCTGATCGCGATGAGACGATGCTCTATCACGATGATCTCGAAACCGGGCCGCAGGTCTATGCGCTGCGCGAGCAGATGTTGCTGGCGCATATGGCCTGGGAGACCGAGCTTATTCACGGCCATATCCTGTTCAGCGAAAAAGCCCAGCGGCATTTTGGCGATGTCTACGGCCACGTGACCGTTCTGCGCGACCCCATCGCGCGCATGCTGTCCAATTTCGCGCATTCGGCCCATGACGGGTTCATCCCGTCCGATTTTGACGCATATCTTGACCATTACTGCGCGCGCATACACGGGCTGACCACGCTGCGCTACCTGTCGGGCACCCATGACATCGCGCCCGGCGAGGAAGCAGCCGCACTCAACCGCGCCAAGCAGACACTGGCCTCTTTCGATGTTGTGGGCTTTCTCGACGATCTCGACGGGTTTTGCCGCAGTTTTGCCGATGCTTTCGGAAGGCAGCCAAAGATTTACCGCTATAACGAGGCGCGCTGGCCAAAAACCGAACCAACAGCGGAGCAGATGAGCCGGCTCGAAGCGATGATGGCGCCGGAGATCGCGCTTTGGGACTATGCGCAATCCCTGCGGTGATACCAACATGCGGCGGCGTGCCGCATCTTGCCGCCCGTGTTGCATGAGATGGCGATCTGTGAGACAAGCTTGCCTCAGTTGGGCTACGTTTGGTTCAGCAATTTAAGGCAACATGTTCTGTCGGTTTGGTGAATGAGTATTCAAGTTTCTTCCGCGTCACCTTGGGTGAAGTCGACGCTGGTATGCGCTGTGGCGCTGGGTCTGGCTCAGGTTTTGATTCTGAGTGTCATCTACAAACACATCCTTGATTTTGATTGCAGCGATAACGGGATCGAAGGATTTTGTAATTTCTTCAGCGGAATTGTCACCAGCACGCTCAGCCTTTGCGCCTTCCTTGCATTATTCGCCATCATCCGACGGGCCGAATTGCAGCAATTGGTGAATGGACGGCAACCCTGGGTTGGACCGCTTTTGCTCAATGCGCTTGGCTTTGGCTGCCTGCTGATGCCGCTGCTCTTTCTCAAGGAAGGCCTGGCCTCTTCAGCGGTCTGGGCTACCGGGGCGTTTTGGATGGCGGGCACGGTCGCGGTCGCTATCGGGATCTTGCTGCTGGTCGCCTCGCCTGCGAAATGGCGCGTCTTTCTGGCGCAAAACGGGGCACTCTTTGTGCCGATGATGCTGATCGGCGCGCTGACCCCGGTGGCATCAAGTGCGTTGCGTCCGATCTGGAACCTTGAGGGGATCACCACATTCACCTTTGACGCCGTCGCGATGGTAACGGCCTGGTTTGGCTATAATGTCGAGACCTTCCCGCAGGACCGGATCATCGGCGCGGGGGATTTCTGGCTGCTGGTCAGCCATCTGTGCTCCGGCCTTGAGGGGGTGGCGCTGGTCACGATCTTCATCGCAGCCTATCTCTACCTGATGCGCAAAGAGCTGCGCTTCCCGCTGGCCCTCATCCTTATTCCCATCGGTATCATCGCCAGTCTGACGCTGAACATTCTGCGCATCGTGCTATTGCTCATCATCGGGCTGAACGGCAACCCGGAACTGGCCGTTGGCGGATTTCACAGCCATGCAGGCTGGTTGATGTTCATGCTGATCAGCCTCAGCGTTGTTCTGGCCTCTCACAATATTCCAGCCTTGCAGGCCGCAAGGCAGGGCGATGTGGCCGCACCGCAAAAACAGCTGCCGCCATTCTTTCAGGATATGGTCGTGGCGCGGATATTGCCCTTCGCCGCGCTGATGTTCACGGCTGTGGCGGCCTCGACATTCTCGCAAAACCCGGGCGAGGTTTATCCCCTCAGGATCGCGGTTGTGGCGCTCGTCTTGCTGCCCTTCGTGCCGCTCTACCGCAAGCTTGACTGGCACGTCACCATGCCTGCGGTCCTGACCGGTGTGGCAGTTGCGGCCCTGTGGATCGCCGTGCCCCATGCGCCATCGGATATACCGCCTTTCGGGGCGCTGACAGGTGCCGCGCTGGTGGTCTGGTTTATCGCGCGCGGGATCGGGACCGCGATTATTATCCCCATCGTGGAAGAGCTGTTTTTCCGCGATTATCTGGCAAAACGGCTCAGCATCGGCTCGGGCAAGGCCGCGCCCTATATCGGCCTTTTGATCTCCACGGTGCTCTTTGCGGCGCTGCATGATCGTTGGGCAGAGGCTTTCGTCGCAGGGCTTGCCTTTGGCTGGCTCTACTATCGGCGTGGCCGGATTGTGGATGCGATCATTGCCCATGCCGTCGCCAATGCGCTGATCTTTGGCTATGCGGCCTGGCTTTGGGATTTCAGCCTTGTCTGACCTGCCGGGCGGGACAAGGCCTCGCCCTGACAAACCGGCATCGAAAAAAGACGACCCGACCTGTCAGGACATGCCGCTCGATCTGCGGGAAGCGCTCGTCGTTATCCCGACGCTGAATGAGGAACGGCATATAGAGGCCTGTCTGCGCTCGCTGATTGATGCATCGGTTCTGCGGGCGGGGACGCGGGTCGTGGTGGCCGATGGCGGCAGCAGTGACGCGACATTGCAGATCGTGGATCGACTCACCGGCGAGTTTCCCAATATCACCGTGTTTCAGAACCCCGACAGGTTGCAAACTGCCGCTGTGAACGGCGCCGCCGAGGCCTATGCGCAGGACCATCACAAATATCTGGTCAGATGCGATGCGCATGCGAACTATCCCCCGCACTATATCCGCGATATTGTCGCGCAGTTTCACGCCCGCGATGTGGCCTGCGTGGCAACTGTGATGGATGCGGAAGGCGACACTTGTTTTGCCCGCGCCGCCGCATGGAGTGTCGACACGCCGCTGGGCTCGGGCGGCTCCGGGCATCGCGGCGGGACGGCCTCCGGCTATGTCGATCACGGCCATCATGCAGGGCTGCGCCTTGACTGGTTTCGCAGGATCGGGGGGTATGACAAGAGTTTCGCGGTCAATGAAGATGCCGAATATGACCACCGGATCGGCCTTGCCGGAGGGCGCATCTGGCTGGCGTCCGATATTCGGCTGGTCTACAAGATGCGCCCATCCCTGCGCGCGCTGTGGCGGCAATATTACCGCTACGGCAAAGGTCGCGCCGCAACTGTCCGCAAGCACAAGATGAGGCCAAGGCTGCGCCAGCTTGCGCCGGTTGTGAACCTTGCCTTGCTCTGTCTGTCGGCGGCGCTGATGCCTGTCAGTCCGGTATTCGCCTTCTGGCCCGTGCTCTATTTCGGCGTGCTTTCGGGCGCCAGCATCGTGGCACTGTCCGGGGCCTTGGGCCTATGCGGGCTCTGGGCCGGACCCGCGCTTGCGATCATGCATCTGTCCTGGGCGCTTGGCTTTGTCGCGGGATTTTATGCTGGCAGACGCGGGTAGAGATGAAAGGCCTTAACTCTCTTTACGCAACCCCTGTGATTGTTGTGTTGCTGCGGATAGGCGGGGCGGTCTCGGCCTTTCTTGTCAGCCTGATCCTTGCGCGCACCATGGACCCGGCCGCGATGGGCTATGCGATGGTGCTGATGTCGATGGCCGTGCTTGTGGGGCTGCTGGCCTCCGCTGGCATCGAGGCAGGCACGGTGCGTTTCATCGCAAAATACCGCGCCGAGCAGCAGCTGGCATTGGCGCGCGGATTTCTATGGCTATCGCGCCGGATCGTCGCCGTGTTCGGGACCGCGCTTTGCGCATTGGCTGTGGGCAGCTTGTGGCTGATCTGGGCAGCCAACGACGTGCCAGCTGACATGGCGCTGATCATCGCGCTGGTGACCGCCTGTTTCACCGGGTTTCTGCGCCTGGGCGCGGCCTATGCGCTGGCATTTGGAAAGGTCATCCGCTCGCTGGCGCCCGCGACATTCATCCGGCAAATATTCCTGCTATGCGGCCTTTTGATTTACGTGGCACTGGCGGGCGCACCGTCAACCGTCACCGTGGTCTCGATCTTTCTGCTGGGCAACATCGCCGCGGTGATTGTCCAGACGATCTGGAATTTCGGCCTGTCCCAACCCGTCGCGGGCGCGGGTCACGACCTGTCCGCCTGGCCGGTCTGGCTGCGGTTCGGTCTGGTCATGGCGCCCACGCTGCTCTTTGTGCAATATTCCCGTGATCTGACGCTGATCTTTTCGGCCTGGAGCCTGCCGGGGCCGGAGCTTGCGGTCTTGGGGGTCGTCACAGCGATTGTCGCCTTCGCCAAATTCGCGGTGGCTGCCGTCAATCAAAGCATCACACCGAAAATGGCGGCGATGATCGCAGAGGATGACACAAAGGCACTGATCGCCCTGGTCAATACCTCCAACCACATGAAACTATGGCCAATGCTTGCCATTTTTCTGGGGCTGGCGCTGTTTGGCGAGATGATCCTCGCCGTTTTCGGACAGCCCTTCGCCGGGCGCAGTGATATCTTGCTGATCCTGATGATCGAGCCCTTGGCGCTCGCCCTGTTTGGTCCCTGCGGTCAGTATCTCAGCCTGTCGGGGCGGCAGAACATCCTTGTCCCGGCAGCGCTGGTCGCGCTTTGTGTCATGATGCTGGCTGTCAGCCTTGGGGGCTATCTGTTTGGCATTCACGGCGCCGCCGCCGGCGTCGCGCTGAGTTGGACGGGCTGGAGCGCGGGGCTGGCGCTTTACCTGCGGCGCGTGACCGGGCATGACCTGACAGCCTTTCGTTTGTTGCGCGATAACTTTAAGAAGCGCTGAGTTTTGAGCGGCTCACATGTCCAGTGACTGAGGAAAGACGCATCGTGGCGACACCATCCAATCCGCCGTCAGACACAGCCTGCGCCAAATTGCAGGTGGTTGTGGCCGTATTGACGACCGGCAGCAGGCCCGAGACGCTGCAAAGCTGTGTTGGTCATCTGGCCCAGCTGAACGTCCCCCCACAGATAGAGTTCCGCTTCCTGCTGATCCAGAACGGGTTTGATGAACCGACCGTCAGCGCGCAGAGCCTGTCATCGCCCAATATGAGCCATGTAGACGTCATCGCAGAGCCACGGCGCGGCATTCCACCGGCGCGCAATGCCGCGCTGCGATTCGCCAAAGAGGCAAAGATCGCGTGGATTGCGTTTATCGACGATGACGCGGTCGCCGATCGGGACTGGCTGATCCATCTGACGCGCCCCTTGCTCACAGGCGCGCTCGAGGCAGTCTCCGGCCCGCAGGTGCCGCTGTTTCCCGACGAGACACCCGCGCGCCTGCGCCACTCCAAAGTCTATCAGGAGCGCCGCCTGAAAAGCGGGACCGCCTGCAAATGGGCTGCGACCAACAATGTGGTGTTCTCGACCGATTTTGCGGAAAAGAACGATCTGTGGTTTGATGAGACCATGACAGCAGGTGGCAGCGACAAGGAGTTCTTCCTCAGATTCACCGATCGCGGTGGGCGGATCACATGGGCGTCAGAGGCCATTATTCGCGAATATGTGTCCCCCGGTCGTTTGTCGCTAAACTGGATCGTGCAGCGCGAATGGCGCAAGGGGGCTACGGAATACAAGATGCAGTCAAGCATTCACCCCGCGCCCAAGGCAGCCGCGATCTGCGGCGCGAAGGCGGTCTATTATCTGGGCTCGGCGGTCGGAAATCTCGTGCAGACGGTGCGCCCGCAAAAACCGGGTTTCGTCGATGCTGCGGCGGATGGGGCGCATGCGCTCTCACTGATCGCGGGGCTTGTGCCTGCCTTGCGTCCAAGCGCGTATAAATAGCCATGACGGTCCAAAGCTCCCGCCGCGATCTCTCGATATCCCGCTGGTCAGCCAGCCGGGTCGATCTGGCCTTTGCGGCGGTGGTGTTGTTTCTTGGGTCAAAATATCTCGTGCAGCTGGGGATCCATTCCCAGACATGGCTTTTATGCTATGTCGTCTTCCTTGGCCTGATTGCGACCAGATTTGCGGAATTTGTCAGCATTTTGCGGGCCAATAGTGTCTATCTGCTCTATCCGCTGCTCTGTCTTGCCTCGGTGCTGTGGTCGGATTCCCCCTCGGCCTCCTTGCGGATCAGCGTGCAGATATCAATGTCGATCCTCATGGCGATCTATATCGGGGCACGGCTGGGCACGCGCAGGCTGTTATTCTTGTTGCTGGCCGTCTCCTCGACCGGGTTGTTTTTGTCCTGGATCAATCTCAGCGGCGTATTCTTCGATGCGTTTGATCATAACCGGCTGTTTACCGGGGTGTTCCAGTCGAAAAATGCTCTGGGCGAGGGGGCGACGAATTTTGCACTTTGCGCGATGGCGGTGCTGATGCTGGTCAAGGCGGCCTCATGGAGGTCAAAGGGCGTCGTGATAGCCATGTCCTTTCTGGTTCTCTCCATGTTGTTTCTCGCGAAATCGGCCTCGGGGCTGGTCCTGACGATTGGCGGTTTTCTGGGCGTGTTCAGCGCGGCGCTTCTTTATCGCGGACCGGTTTCGCGCTCAGTTTTTCTGTTCGTCATGACTGTCATTCTGGCTGTGGGCGCGACCTATTGCATGGTTTACGGGATCAATCCGTGGATTGAGACGCTCAAGGCGCTTGGCAAGAACACGACCCTGACGGGGCGGACGGATCTTTGGGACTACGGGCTCGCCCTGTTTTGGCAAAACCCAATTCTCGGGATCGGGATTGACGGGTTCTGGTCCGGCGGGCGGCACACCAACTTTATCTTGGCCTTCCAGAGCTTTCACGGCGCGGGTGTCCTGTCCTTTCACAACCTCATTGTCGAGATGCTGGTGGCATTCGGAATTTTCGGCCCCTTAGTGCATCTGATGATCGGCTATACCACGGTCCGGCGCGGTCTGATCAACGCGGTCTCGGGTCGTAATCCGCTGGGCATCTGGGTGGTTATGCTGGCGGTGATCTATTACGTCCAGTCCATGGTCGGCACGACGCTTGTCAAACCGCATGAGGTCAATTTCATGATCCTCGTCGCCGCGGGTGCCTCTTTGTCGGGCTACCGGCCGGCTGATCGTGATTGATCTGGCCGCAAAACCACCCGTTTCGATATGTCGCCCAATCAACCACTGTTCAGCGGAATTGTCCAAGGTTGCGGCGAAAAGCAGCCAGCTCAACACCTCTGATACAGGCTATTGAGCCGGATTGAGGCTAGATGCTTGCCTTCCGGTGAGGATGCGTATTTATAACCTTGCTGTTTGCCTTGTGTCGATTGGACGTGTTTTGCCTGTAGCGATGTTAGCTTTGTTTGGTTTTCTGGCAGCGCTCATGCGCAGAACGGGCCCGGCCTGCGTGGCTGCCTTGATCTGCGCGATGCCCGCCACAGCGCAAGAGACGCTCGGGGTCGGGGATCGCTTGCAGCTCTCTATTTTGGGGGTTCCGCAAAGCGGGGGGCCGGTCACGATCTCGGCTGATGGGACCGCTGCCTTGCCCTATATCGGGACCGTTGAGGCGGCGGGGAAGTCTGTTGCTTTGCTCAGCGAAGAGATAGAGATCGGCTTGATCAGTCGCAATGTGACCATCGTGCAGCCCGATGGCGGCACGTTGGTAGTGGCGCTTGGCGGTGCGGATTTCTTCCTGCAACTGATCGAAAAGGCGCCCGTCATTGTCGATGGATTTGTCACCCAACCCGGTGCCGTGCCCTACCAGCCGCGTATGACGCCACGCCAGGCAATTGCCTTGGCCGGTGGTCTCGGTACGGCTCAACTGGGGGCCACGATCTCGCCCGTCCAGCTGTTGCAGATCAACCTCTCCCTGGGAGAGGCGCGCACCGATCTGGCTCGCAGCATGGCCGACCTATGGCTGGCCGAAGCGATGCTTTCGCGGGACCGCGAACTGGCGACACCTGAGGCTCCGCTGAATGTTCCGGCCGAGACATTTGCGGGCCTGCTACAGGCCGCACGGGCGCAGGTAGACGAGCAATTGGACAGCCTGCAGGCAGAGATCACATATCAGACGGGCAGGTCGGCTGTGATCGCAGACCGGCTGGAAATCCTCGAGGCGCAGATTGATGTGGCCAGATCCCTGCGCGACCAGGCACAGGCGGAATCAGCGCGGCTGTCAGAGCTTGGCGAGCGGGGGCTGATACCCGCGCAACGCGTCCAGGCAGAACAACGCGCGGTGTCGAACGCCTCCTCAATATTGCTCGATGCCGAAGAAGCGTTCACAAACGCGCAGTTGCAAAGACTGGATGCCGACCGGCTCATCAGGCAAGCCGAAGAAATACTGACCGAAACCGCGCTGGAGCGGCGCGCCGCGGCGCTGGCCGAGCTGGCGGCAAACCGCCAGGA
>CAYGUB010000025.1:17253-19772 GCA_964352845.1 uncultured Rhodobacterales bacterium
GACCAGCCTCGCCGTCGCCGCAGGCCTTGCCGATACCAGCGGCGCGCTTGGCTTTGTTCCCGATATCGTCGTCTACCGCGATGGTGCCATCGTCGCAAACGGTGTCAGCGCAATCGACTTTCAACTGAATTCCGGCGATTATGTCAGCGTTTCCTTTGGCGGTGCAGGTGAATGACGAACGAAATCCCCAACCCATCTGCCCTTGTCCGCCGGTCAGCATCAGTCGGCGTCCAGCTGCGCGACAAGCGGGCCGCTGCCGCTCTGCGCGCCCGGCAGGCCGATCGTGAGGGATATGACGACCCGGCTGTCGCGCGCTTTGCCTATAACGCCCTTCAGGCCCTGCGATACCGTTTCTGGATCATACTGGTCAGCATGGCCCTGTTTGCCGTGGTCGCCATGGCGCTTGCGCTGCTTCAGGACCCCTATTACCGCGCCTCTGCCGCCATTTCGATTGATCCGCGCGTGTCAGATGGGATGAACCAGCGTCAGGCGCCGACGGTGCTTTTGGCCGATGCGCTGGTGGTGGATTCCGAGGTCGAGGTGATCTGGTCGAACAGCGTTCTGCGCAAGATCACCAATACTGACGCATTTCGCAGCCATGTCATGGAGACGCTGGGCGATGAGGCCGCATTGCTGAGCGAAGCCCAGATCGAGGCGGCAGGCCTGCAGGTGCTGCGCAGCGGTCTGAGCGTGGAACGCGAGCAGAGAACCTTTGTCATTCGCCTCACCTTCGAGGGCGATGACCCGGATTTCGTGGCACAGACCGTCAATGCGATTGCCAACAGCTATATCGCATCGAAAACGGATGCGAACCTGCAGCAGGCTGAACAGGCGGGCCTTTGGCTGCAAAGCCAGCTTGATAGTCTGACAGAAGACATTCTGGACGCAGAGGCCCGGATCGCCCAGTTCCGGCTGGCCAACAATATCCCGCAGGAAGGCGCAAAGGGGCAGATCGATCAGGAAATCGACGCCAATGACAGCCGGATTGTAGATCTGCGCTCGCAGGTGGCGCAGGCCAGTGCGGAAATCGACGTGATCCGGCAAGCCATCGAAAACCTGCGCGCGGGCGTCCGGCTGGATTACGACTATCTGTCCGACACGCTTGGATCGACCCTGCTGCGCGCGCTCGGCAACCAGTTGAACGAGGCAAGCAGCCAGGGACGCAGCGACAGCTTCAACCAGCAGCTTCTCGATCTGTCGATCACCGAATTGGAAACCTTGCGCAATGAGCGGCAAAGCACGGTGGAGCTGGCCCGCACAGAGATCGAGTCGCTGCTTGTCTACGCGCAGCAGCTTGAGACATCGCGCACCGCGATGAGCGCAAAACAGGCGCAGCTGACCCGGCTGATCAGCTCGGTCGATGCCCTTCGCAACCAGGAGCAGCAATTGCTGGAGCGCTTCGAAGGCACGCAGCGCTCTGATCGCTATTTTGTCGGGGCGGCGCGTTTGATCGAGGAAGCATTGCCGCCGCTCTTGCCCTCCAATCCGGGGAAGAAATCGGTGCTGGTGGTCGCATTGCTTGGCGGCGCGCTTGTCGGCGCTGCGGTAGTTTTCGTGCTCGAGCAGCTCAGCGATGTCATGCGCCGCTCGGATGATGTGATTGCCGCCCTCGGCGCGCCTTATCTTGGCGCCATTCCGCAGCTGAATCCGAGTGATCTCGCCGATATCGGGTTGCTCTACAATGAGAAAACAGAAAGCCGGCTGACACCGAATGACCGCCAGCAGCTTACATTCATGACATATGCGGCGCGTCAGCATAACTCACAGCTTGCAGAGACCATCCGGCGCATCTGGTTTGAGGTTGAGCAGCGCGATCATACGCAAACGCCCGTCGTCTCTATCGTCTCGCCGTTCCGGTCGGATGGTAAATCCTTCCTTGCGGCGAATATGGCCTTCTATCTGGCCTCCATCGGCAAGAGCGTTCTGCTGGTCGATGGAGATGTCCATAAAACCTCGCTGACACGTGACCTCTTGCCGCTTCTCGATGTGCTGCCGGGGTCAGAGATGATCCGCACGATCTATCGCGATCTCGATTTTTATGTGACGGATTCCGACAGTGCCACCTATCGCCGTGACCGCGTCTCCACCTTGCTGGATATGATTCGGACCAAGGAACACGGCTATGAGGTCGTGATCCTCGACACGCCTGCTTTGGGCTATGTGAATGACGCTTTGGAATATTCCAACGATGTGACCGATGTTGTCTCTGTATTCCAATGGGGCAAGGTTTCGGCCAATGTCGCGCGTCGCATTATGCGGGCCAATCCAGATTTGGCGGACAAACTGATCGGCAGCTGTCTGACGCTGGCGCCATTCATGGCCTCCAAGCGTTTTGAAGGGATACCGGCGGAGAACTACTACATCGTCGACTGAAGCGTTCTGCATTCTGCCCAGGTCGTACCGGGCAGGTTTTGGCCAGGCTGCGACAGTGTTGCGGCAGGACGAACCCCGCCCGGCGCCAGGCGTCATCCCCCGCGAAACCGTGTTTGCCCGGCGGCAATCTCGTGACCGGCTATGGC
>CAYGUB010000026.1:0-4683 GCA_964352845.1 uncultured Rhodobacterales bacterium
ACCTCCGCCAGATAGATGTCCACGCTTCCCGCGCGCCGACGCCGATTGCGATGCTCTCGCCGCAGCCCGATCAGGTCTGGATCAACTACGTCAACAGCTGGATCGAGCTGAAAAAGGCGCAGGGTTTCTTCGCTGAAACAGCGGCCAAATGGGGCCTTTAGAGCCTCATGAAAAAAGGGCCCGCGCGTATCAGCGCCGGGCCCTTTTCGTCAATCCTTGTCGCGCTTGTTTCTAGACGATGACAAGCGAGGCGTCGTCATCGAGGTAGAATTTTTGAAACCCACCGCTACCGATGACATATTGATCATGGGCTTCGCCGTCGATCACTTTGCTCCCGACCTTGCGAACGTTCTGGTTTGTGTCCAGGCGCACCGTGTCGCCATTATCAGCACTGATGATCAACTGACCTTCTGCCTGACGGACATCATCCGGCGTGATGGTGATCGTGTCGCGACGACCGTTTTCCATGTCGAAATTCTCAACCGATTCCAGACGCAGGTTGTTAAACTCATAGGTGCCGCCGCTAAAGACGAATGAGTCATTTCCGCCTCCGCCGAAAACCATCGTATCGGCATTGTCGAAGATGATCCGGTCATCGCCGGAGCCAGCAAAGATGCGATCCGCACCTGCGCCACCGTTGAGTTGATCATTCCCGCCATTGCCGGTCAGGCTGTCATTGCCACCATTGCCATTGATCTTGTCGGCGCCATTCGTGCCGCGCAGGTTGTTGGCACTGTTGTTGCCGGTCAGGCCATTCACCGTGCCCCCGCCAGAAGTAGGAGAACCACTGCTCGGCGAGCTCGCATCATCGTAATGGAAGCCCACATCGACGTGGCGCGAATCCCGTCCTTCGACCAGCGTGAACACGCGTGTGGTCGAGGTGCCGTTGCCCCAGACGTTTATCACATCACTGTCGATTTCATCATTGTTGTAGACGTTGGCCTTGACCACCTCGGCGCCTTTGACCTCGGCAAAGCGAACCGCATATTTACCTGCTGGCAGATCGTCGAACCGGTAGGTGCCATTTGAGGCGGTTGTGGTCGTTGCGATTACGCCGCGACCCTCTGCCCAAAGCTGGACCTCTACATTGGCGATGCCTGGATCGCGAATGTCGCGGCCATCATCATTGCGATCATTGAAGGCACGGCCCGCGATGGTGTTGTTGCCCGTGTTGCTGTCGTTGTTCGTCGTGACAGGCCGCGGAGCAGGAGCGGAGTTGACCACGTTTTGCAGCTTCGTCACACCGGCGTCGACATCGCGCACCCGCTCTCCGGCGCGCACAGCGATCGTCGAGGTGGATCCACCGCCATTGCCCCAGAAGTTCGACAGATCGCTGTCATAGCGATCATCGCCAACATTGGCCCGGACATAGTCGCGATTGGCAACATCCTCAAAGCGTACTTCGTAATTGCCCGCCTGGACATTGTTGAACGTGTATTTTCCGCCGCCGTCAGTGTCGGTGGTCTCAATCACGCGCCCGTTCGCTTTGCTGACCAAAGAGACCTGAACACCGCTCAGACCCGCATCGCCATCGTCACGGTTATTGCCATCATCGTCGATAAAGACTTTGCCTTCAATCGCACCGGTATCCGTATTGGCGGGTGGCGTCGTGCTCGTGACCGTAGGCTTCGGCGCGCTGCCGCCGGAAAAGCCTCCATACTCGATTGCATATGTGTTGTAGGCTTTCCAGGCTGCATCCTGTGCGATCTTGGCATCAGCGTCAGAGATGCCGCTGGGGCGCCATGTTGTCGGAGCTTTCTCACCAAACACGGTCGCATAGAGCGTCATCGCGACAATGTAGGCGCCGTATGGCGATGCGTGGATCCCGTCATAGGTCAGGATCTCTTCAGCACGCTGGCCGTTGTCACCGGCTTTGCGGGTGATCTGGTCATACACGTCACGATAGGCTTTGCCGTTTGGCGAATAGGCTCCATCGTTACGCTCTGCTGCGCGGGTATATTGATTGTGGATGCGATCAGTGAACGCATCGTTGTTGGCATCTGCCATGTAATCGGGGATCCACAGGCCATATAGAAGAATGTCGGTGCCGTTCGATTGAGCAAGATCGGCGAAGCGATCAAGGTTCTGATCGAAGCTGCCGCCCGCGCCGCCAGCGATGATATGCAAATCATAGTCGCCCGTCGCCAGCTCTTCCCGAGGATTGATGCCGTTGGTATCATTCCAGTGCTGATAAAGTTGCGAACCGCCGATATATGTCCCGGTCAGTTCAACGTCGTGCCCACCTTCTTTAGCCAATCTTTCGAAGACTTTTGCAGGCCCGTTAGCGTCGCGTGTGCCCGTTCCTTTATAAATAAAGGAGTTACCCGTTAAGAGAATTTTCATGATCTGTTTTCACCTTCAGCAACGTGCATCGTTCGAACCGGCCCCAATCCGGTTAATTTCTGTTAAGCCTGCCTCACATTCTAGAGGGGGGTCTGTCAAATCGGCAAGCTCGTTTTCGGCGGAAATATGCTACTCATCCTAGATGTTGGCCGTATTGCGCCGCTTCACGAAAGAGACCGTGCCAACTGGGCTATGAGGCTAGTCTTGTCGTGGAGTTAATTTGCGACACGATTGGGGTTTCTCTGGGGCGCAGGCGCTGATTTCGGCGTATTTCCGCCGTATTCCGTCTGGATTCCGCTTAAAAATATAGGCATTCGCGAATTGCGCCTCACTTGGCATCGTTGACGTATTCAGGACAATTTCGATGTCATTCACGTATCAAAGCTGCGATTCGCGAAATCTGAGTCGCGCCTGTGCAAGCCTCCTGTCGTGTTACCGACTATGGCGCTTTACCGCCATCTCATTGCCCGTAGGACGCGCCAGCCTGACCTGCCCGTACAGGCTGGCGCACAGACCGCCAGCATCGGTTCGAGGTGACTTGGCCCGGAATTCCGCGGAACCGATTCTGTGCTGCCGGTTGTTCGTGGCCGACCGTATAGACCGGGTGACGCCCTCCGACACGACCCCTCAAAAACAACCCTTGACCGATATAATCCACAGCTTATTTGCGCCCCGGAATTGCTAAGGTCTGGGTGATGTGCTTTGTCCTGAGGGCCCGAGATGACGTGCTGCCAACAGTCTCTCCGGGCGGGCCGACGGGGGGGCATTGATGACACCTAAACTGTGGTTAACTGGCCTGTGCGCCCTGATGCTGGCGGGATGCTCGCTGCCACGCGGCGCGGGATTGCAGTCGGAAGTGCTGCGCGAAGCGGATGCCGAAAACCCCGGCTTCGAGGTCTATCCAGTCACCCGCAACTTCCTGCCAGAGGTTGCAAGCTGGCCCGAAAGCGGCGGCGTGACCCGTTATGACTGGATATCAAAACAGAATGCGCCGATTGGCCGGGTGATTCTGCCCGGCGACAGCGTGACGATTTCGATCTGGGACAGTGATGAGAACTCGCTTCTCACATCGATCGATCAGCGGGTCGCCCAACTGCAGGAGATGCGGGTTTCCCCGAATGGGTCTCTCTTCGTTCCTTATATTGGCTCGGTGACCGTGGGCGGCATGACAGAGGCACAAGCCCGCGCGGAGGTGCAGGAGGCCATCATCACTGTCAGCCCAAGCGCGCAGATCCAGCTGCGGGCCACGGCCGGACCGCGCCATTCCGTCAGCCTCGTCTCCGGCGTGAACCGACCCGGCGCCTACCCGCTGGAGGAACGCGACATGACCGTTCTATCCGCCCTGTCACTGGGCGGCGGCGCGCGCGAGGAGTTCGAAAACCCTCAGCTGCGACTTTTGCGCGGCCAGAAGGCCTATGCGATCTCGCTGGATGAGCTGTTCAGGAAACCTACGCTGGATACGGTCCTGCGCACCGGGGACAAGATCCTGGTGACGGAGGATGAAAGCTATTTCCTCTCGCTCGGCGCATCGGGGCGGGAAGAATTGATCACCTTCCCCAAGGAACATGTCAGCGCGCTGGACGCGATGTCGCTGATCGGCGGGCTGTCGGATGGGCGCGCCAATCCACAGGGTATCCTGGTGCTGCGAGATTATGGTGGCCCGGTCCGCAATGGCCCAGCGCAGGAGCGTGTCGTCTTCACGCTGGACCTGACCTCTGCAGACGGGCTTTTCAGCGCCGGCCAGTTCCGGATAAATCCAAAGGATCTGGTTTATGTCACGGAAAGCCCCGTCACCAATGCCCGCACAATCCTCAGCCTGATCGGTGCCAGCTTCGGTGTTGCCCGGCAGTTGGACAACTAGGATCGAATCCGCATCATTATCGGTATCGTTTGATTTCAGTTTGTTTCATTTTGCTGATCTTCCCGGGTCTCATTCAGATATATTTTTCCAGTCACCCGGCTCACATTTCGCAAAGTCTTGACGCGAGCCTTCAGGGACACAGGCCCCGGTCAAAAGCTTTCTCGATGCGGCCGCAACAATTAGATAATTTATTGAAAAAAATACGGTTTCTTTTTGTTCACTGGCGAGGCTTCTGTTGAAATGTGACGGAGGGCGCGGTGTCGTGTCAGCCCACCAAACAGCCGCTTGTCGAGCCACCATTGACCAAGTGTTGCATTGCTGCCGCGATAAGGAAAATGGTCACACCCCCCTAAAACTACCAGGATCGTTGTGTTAGTTAAGGAAACGTAAAGAACGAGTCTGTCTTGGGAGGTGGTTAGCAACCAAATTTGGGCGAGCGCAAAATATCGCGTCGAGCGGCAATATCCATGCCAGCCGAT
>CAYGUB010000026.1:4783-13677 GCA_964352845.1 uncultured Rhodobacterales bacterium
CTTGGTGCCAGTTTTAATGTCCTGCAGCTGTCGGAGGTCGTGCAGCGCGCGCCGCTGCCGGTCTTTTCCAACAATCAGATCGCCGATGTTCTCACCGATGGCTACTGGCAGAATATTGGCGAACAGGGCCGGTCCTTCGATATTCCCGATGGTGAGCTGTTGGTTGATGTCTCGGCTCTAGACGCGGACGGACAGACGCTGGCGCGCATCGCCCTCGAAGCCTGGACCGATGTCACTGGCATCAAGTTCTCTGAGGTCGAAGGTTTCGCACTTTCCTCCGTATCCGAAATCGGTGACGCGGGCGAGACAGCCGGATCCGCAGGTTCAATCGACGTCAATGAAGAGCTGTCGGGCAATCTCGGCTTCACCGATCAGGACTGGTTCGGCGTTGATCTGCGTGCCGGTGAAACCTACACGGTCACTTTGGCAGGGTACGGTAACAATGAGTTGGTGGACCCGACCCTGCGCGTCCATGATGCCGATGGAGCTATCCAGCACGTAAATGACGACGCAATCGGGCTAGACAGCCAGCTGACATTTACAGCAAGCTATTCTGGCACGCATTACCTGGCCGCCGACCGCTATGGCGGGACCGGCGCGGGGGATTACCGCCTGAGCATTTCAAGCTCGGTCGGCGCAGACATCCTGTTTGACGATGAGGAAACCGGTGCGTATTCGACATCCAACGTCTCTGGCGGGCGGATCACCTCGTCCTTTGTAAATGTCGATAAGGGCTGGACGGCATCGGGTGGCATAGCGATCGGGGACGAGCCCCTGCAGATATATATCCACGAGATCGGCCACGCGCTGGGCCTTGGACATGCCGGGTTCTACAACGTCAATGGCTCCTATGCCAGCAACGCACATTACGCCAATGACAGCTGGCAGACCTCTGTGATGTCCTACTTCGCACAGACCGAAAACACCGCTGTTCAGGCAACAATGGCGCGGCCGGTAACCGCAATGATTGCTGATATCGTCGCCATCCAGGAGCTGTACGGCACCGATATCGAGACCCGTGAAGGCGATACAGTCTACGGCGTCAACTCTGATGCCAGCGGTTATCTCGGGCGGCTCATGCGGCAGATGTTTGGTGATGATCCATCGGATTACTCCGTCTACAACGGGGCCGCGGTTGCCATGACGATCTTTGATACAGGCGGTACCGATACGCTTGATATGTCGACCCATATCGGAGCACAAAGCATCGATCTGCGCCCCGAAGCTGTGTCCGACACAATGGGTCTGACCGGCAATATCATCATCGCACCAGACACCTTTATTGAGAATGCGCGCGGCGGCCGCGGAAATGACGAGATTAACGGCAACGTCATGGACAATGTCCTTGAAGGCGGCGCGGGCAACGACACGCTGAACGGGTTTGAGGGGATGGATATCCTGTGGGGCGGTGATGGCGGCGACACGCTGACGGGCGGCTTCTCGGTTGACACACTGTATGGCGAAGCGGGCAATGATACGCTGATGGGCGGAGCCGGTGTTGATACGCTCTATGGCGGTGACGGCCGTGACAAGCTGTTCGGCAATGGCAGCATGGACGAGCTCTATGGCGATGCCGGGAATGACAGCCTCAATGGCGGTGGCGGTGTCGACAAGCTCTATGGCGGGGACGATGATGACCTGCTGATCGGAAATGACGGCTGGGACCTGCTTTACGGCGAGGCGGGCGATGACCGGCTCTTCGGCAGCACTGGCAGCGACACGCTTTGGGGCGGCGACGGCATGGATGTGCTGCGCGGCGGAACCGGCGAGGATGAGCTGCATGGCGGCGAGAGCATAGACGAGCTTTGGGGCAACCAGGGCATGGATGTGCTTTGGGGCGATGGCGGGGACGATACGATCTTCGGCGGCTCGTCGCTCGATACGCTTTATGGTGGTGACGATAACGACACGCTCTGGGGCAATGAAGGCGTCGATACGCTGTTTGGCGAAAACGGGCTGGATGTGCTTTATGGCGGCACCGGAAATGACGTTCTTGATGGCGGCGCGGGCGATGACATGTTGTCAGGCGCAAGCGGCTATGACCAGATCATCGGCGGAACGGGCGACGACCTCCTGCTTGGTGGCGCGGGCGGCGATACATTCGTATTTGCCTTCGGAGATGGTAATGACTTTATCGAGGATTACCAAACCGGTCTGGATCGCCTTCATATCTCGACCGCTGCCGCAAATGGTGTGACGACGGCCGAGGAATTGCTGGCGCAGCATGGATCCCAGGAGGCTGAAGGGTATGTCATCGATCTGGCAGAGGACAGCTCCATCACGCTGGCTGGCGAAATTGATCTGACCGCTTTCGCGGACGATATCGTCTTCCTCTGATCGGGTTTTCAGCGAATTATGGCTTGGATGGCGGCAGGTTGGCCGCCATTTCGGATGCGCATAAGTTTGACTTGGAAATTTTGCGTTGTTAGGGAAGAGCAAGGGGCACAGGCCCCATTCTTAAGCAGGTGAAACATGTCTCAGAATTCCAATCCCGTGAAAGTCATCGCTGAGATCGGATGCAATCACAAAGGCGAAATGGACATCGCCAAAGAGCTGATCGCTGTTGCAAAAACCTCTGGTGCGGATGTAGCGAAATTCCAGAAGCGCCATAATGTCGAGCTTTTGACCCCCGAAGAATACAAGAAACCGCACCCCAATGCGAGCAACGCCTATGGCGACACTTATGGTGCGCATCGCGAATTCCTGGAGCTGGATGCCGATCAGCACAAGGAGCTGATCGCGGAATGCGAAGCCGTCGGCATCGCCTATTCCACAAGCGTCTGGGACATGACTTCGGCCCGTGAAATGGCCGCGCTGAACCCACCTTTGCTCAAAATCCCCTCTGCCACGAACCTGAATTACGACCTTCAGGGATATCTCTGCGAGAATTTCGCGGGTGAGATTCATGTCTCCACGGGCATGTCTACGGGTGACGAGATCAAGAATCTCGTGGAATTCTATGAAGAACGCGGCCGCGCCAAGGATCTGGTGGTCTATAGCTGCACCTCTGGCTATCCGGTAGAGTTCAAGGATATCTGCCTGATGGAGATCGCCAAACTGATGGATCTGTTTGGGGAGCGCGTTTTGGGTATCGGCTTTTCCGGCCACCATCTGGGCATCGCTGCCGATGTGGCAGCACTTGCCATCGGGCGGGTCAAGGAGCTGGAAGGCAAAGGCAAATTTACCCATATCGAGCGGCATTTCACGCTGGACCGGACCTGGAAGGGCACCGATCACGCGGCCTCACTGGAACCGGATGGGCTGAGACGACTGTGCCGCGATGTGAAGAATGTCGATCTGGCGCTGGATCATAAATCGCGGGAGATCCTTCCGGTGGAACAGGTTCAGCGTGACAAGCTGAAATGGGACCCCAAGAAGCTGCGAGCGGCGGAGTAACACGCACGTGCCCAGCGCACCTCGTACATCTGTCTTGATGCCGGCCTACAATGCTGTGAGCACCGTCAAACATGCGCTGAGATCGGTGCTCGATCAATCCGACGAGGATCTGGAAGTGATCGTCGTCGATGATGGCTCTACCGATGAGACGTTTCTGGCCGCGCTCAGTCTGCGTGACCCGCGGGTGCGCGTGTTCCAGATCCGCGAGAACTCGGGCGCGGCGGCGGCGCGCAATCATGCGCTGCGTCAGGCCCATGGGCGCTATATCGCCTTTCTCGATGCCGATGATCTGTGGCTGCCCGGCAAGCTGGAAGCCCAGATCGCGGCCATGCAAAATAGCGGCATCCCGCTTAGCTATACCGGTTTTTACCGTGACAATGGCAGACGGCGGAAAACCGTCTCCGTGCCGCCCAAGGTCACCTATGCGCAATTGCTCAGGGGCAATGTTATCGGCTGTCTGACCGCGATCTACGACAGCGAAGTCTTCGGCAAATCAGCAATGCCCGATATCCGGCTACGGCAGGATTTTGCGCTCTGGCTTGATCTGTTGAAACGCACCGATCACGCCATCGGTTTGCAAAAGCCCTATGCAGTTCACTTCCGCAACAAGGGCTCGCTCTCTTCCAATGTGATCGCGAACGCCGTGGGCACCTGGCATCTCTACCGCGAATTCGCCCAAAAAAGCCCGCTGGAATCGGCAGGCTACATGGCCTCCCACTACCTCAACCGCCTGCGCTCCATCGGCTAGAGACAGCTCGGTTCCGGGCGTCCTGCCCGGCAGCGCCTCGATCCTGATTTCCGGTTTGCACCAGGCAGGCAGACAGGTCATGTTGCGCCAATTAATCGCGCCTTCAAGAAGGACATCGTCGCCATGAGCGAACGGATATTGTTGCTTTTCAACGATGACTCAACCCTGTTTTTTGCCATCCGCATGCGACACCTGCTCAGCCCTCTGGACTGCGAGGTCAAACTAGCCTGGGTGATGGACAAGACTGCGCTTTCTGATCGCCAGCTCGCGCAGAACCTGCCCGAAGGGCCCGATCTGCTGATCACAGCCTCCGCTTTCAAGACACCGCTGAACTTCTCGGACTTCGATGCGATCATCACCTCGCGCGTATTTGCCCCGCTGCGTGACATGATGCGGCGCAAACATATCAAGATGGCGGCTCAGCGGCCGGTCATGATCTCGTTTCAGGGCGGGCTGGATTTCACGCCTGAGCGCGGGTTTCAGAACAGGGCCCAGTCTGACGCTGTTTTCATTGTGCCAGCTTCGGATATTCCCGAATTCCGCGACTACGCGGCCGAGCACGATTTCGGATGGCAATATGTGGCCTTTGGCCATCCAACCTTCATCAAACCAAAGACCCTGCAGCGGGCAGGTCACGGTCAGAAAAACCTCTATTTCTTTGCGCAGGCGATCTCTCCGCTGACGCTTAAGGCGCGGCTGCATATGCTGGACATTCTGATCACGCTAGCAAAACGCGATCCGGAGCGTGATGTCTATATCAAGCTGCGGCATTTGCCGACGGAGAACCGCCAGCATCTGCACCGCGAAGAACATGACTATCCCGGCCTGCTCAAGACGCATCGCCCGGATGCGCCGCCCAACCTGAAACTGACCGCCTGCACCATGGATGAGGCGATCGAGGATGCCGCGATCGGGATAACCTGCACCTCGACCGCCGCAATTGATCTGGTGCGGGCCGGTGTGCCGGTGCAGGTCTACCTGGACTATGTCGAGAACTATCTGGACCCTCTCGAGGCCCCGATGCGCAGGCTTTTTGAGGGCTCAAACCTGATCGCGACTTTGCCAGAGGTGATGGAAGGCAAAATAGCGGCCCCCGATCCCGCCTGGCTCGACAATATGTTCTGCCCCGATGATCTGGGATCAAAAGTGCTGGAGGCCATAAGCTCGGTCCGGAAGACGGCCATCCGGGTCGAGACGATCATCCCCCCCCTTCCTGCGCCGGGCGAATAGGGTCTGGCGCGTTACTCGGCCGCCGCCATATTCGCCTCATGCTGGCTGATTGCCTCATCCAGATCATCATAATAGGTCAGCTGTCCGCCCTCCAGAAGAACGGCCGCATTACAGATCGCACGCAGTTGCGCGGTGGAATGAGAGACCACCACCGCGCTGCTATTGGCCATACGCTCCAGAAACAGGGCGTTGCTCTTGCGGCGAAACGCCGTGTCACCGACGCTGGTCACCTCATCGACCAGATAGGTGTCAAACGGAATGCCCATCGACACGCCAAAGGCCAGCCGCGACCGCATGCCCGACGAATAGCTGCGCAACGGCATGTAGAAGTGATCCCCCAGCGCCGAGAACTCCTCCACGAAATCGGCCAGCGCGTCAGTATCCATTCCGTAGACGCGCGCAATGAACCGAACATTCTGCGAGCCGGTCAGATCGCGATGAAAACTGCCGGCGAACCCCACGGGCCAGCTGATCCGCCCGTCCGAGAGTATCTGCCCGCTATCAGGCTCTACCGTGCCCGAAATCATCTGTAACAGGGTCGATTTTCCGGCCCCGTTGCGCCCCAAAAGGGCGATGGAAGTGCCGGTCGGGAAGGTCATCGTCACATTGTCCGCCACAACCTTCAATCCGTTTCGCGTGCGGTATTTCTTGGTCACAGCTTCCAGCCGGATCATTTTCGGTCCCGCAACGAATAGTAAACAAGACCCAGAATGGCCCATGTCAGAAAGGCAAACAACGTCACCAGCCCCAGGATCGTGAGACGCGCCGGATATTCGGCGCGTTCAGCCAATGTCGGCTTGATGAACGGCGCGAGGTATCGGCTCTGGCGCTGTGCCTCCGCGCGGGCGGCATCGAAAGCCGACAGAGCTGCCGTATAGGTCTGCTCGGCAAACTCGCGGTCAACAGAAAGACGCTCAAACTCCGACACAAGCGTCGCATAGTCTTCAGAGCCATCAGCTGCGCCGCCGCGCGAGAACTTCTGCCGCTCATCCTCGATCCGCGCCTCTATCACTGCAATCTTGCGCTGAACTTGCGTGATCCGGGGATCGCCGTCGCGCGAGGATTCGCGCAGCAGATCAAGCTCAATCACTGCTTCGGCAAGCTGCGCCTGAAGCGTGTTGAGGATACCGATCTGGCCTTGCAGCACGGTCGAGGGATCGACGATCTGCGTGCGGGACCGAAACTCGGTGATCGCTTCGCGCGCATCTTTCAATCGCGCCACCGCCTGCTCAAGATCCTCGCTGGCGTAGCGCGTTGCATCTTCGCGCGCGATGGCCGACAGCCCGTTGATCATGGCCGAGCTCTCTTGAAGGATGGCCTGCGCGATCTTGTTGGCCGTATCCGCCTCAAAGGCGAGCACCCGCAGCTCCATCAGGCCGGAGCCGGTATCGTAGGAAATCTGCACCATCCGCTGCCAGTACCGCACCAGATCCTCAATCGTGCCGGAGGGGTGAAAGGCAAAAATAGGGTCTGTATCGGCGTATTTGCTATACAGGCCGCGCAGATCAAGCTGGGCGTCGATCTTTGCCACAAGCTCCTGGCTTTGGATAAACTCATAGAGCACATCCGTGTCAGCCGAGCCCGAGGAGGAGAAGTTCGCAAGCCCGCCAAGCAATTCCGCCGGGCTGCCTGTTTCCTCCCTGCGCACCGTGAACCCCAATGAGGAGGCATATTGGTCCTCGGCTCGATCCCAAAGATACCATATGGTGCCCAGAAACGGCAGCAGGACAATCACCAGAAAGGCCGAGATGAGCAGAAGGTGCCGCTTCCTGGGCTTTGCGGCCATGCCCGGCGCGTCCGCGCGCTTGAAGGTCGTCACAGGTTTCAGAGCGGGCTTGGCTGCCACTTTGGCTGACGGTTTCGGCGCGGGCTTTGCTGCCGATTTTGCTGCAGGTTCGGGTGCCGATTTTACCGCAACGGGTTTGGATGGTTTAGGCTGATCGCTCACGCAGCATTCCTGTCTTCAACATCGGCCCTTAACGGGCCGTTAGACAATCTCATAGGACGCGGCTAAATTCCAGCAGCATGTCTCATACCGCTACCACTCCCCGGCTCAGAAAGCCCAAACGGCGCAAATTCCGGATCACGCGCGCCATCATGGCGTTGATGCTGCGGGAGATGTCGACAACCTATGGCCGCTCTCCGGGGGGCTATCTCTGGGTGATCCTGGAGCAGCTGGGCGTTTTGTTGGTCTTCTCGCTGGCGTTTTCGCTGTTTTTGAAACAGCCCGCGCTGGGTACCAGTTTTCTGTTGTTCTATGCCACGGGATTTCTGCCCTTCAAGATGTATCAGGACATCGCGACCAAAACGGCCCTGTGTATCCGGTTTTCGAAACCCCTTCTGGCCTATCCGACGATTACCTTCATGGACGCTCTCCTGGCGCGCTTTTTTCTTGCTCTTCTGACGCAGGTGATGGTCAGCTATATCATCATCTGGGGGATCCTGACATTCGAAGACACCCGCGTGATCCTCAATTTTCAGCCCATGCTCATTGCGATGTCCATGGCTGCTCTGCTTGGATTGAGCGTAGGCACCATGAATAGTGTCTTGTTCGACTTCTTTCCGATCTGGAAAACCGCTTTCAATGTCGCGACGCGGCCGCTTCTGATTGCCTCCGGGGTGATCTTCCTGTTCGAGGACCTTCCGCAATCGATCCAGAGCTTCTTGTGGTATAATCCGCTGATCCATATCATCGGTGTGATGCGGCAGGGCTTCTATCCTTTCTACACGGCCAATTACGTCTCGGCCGCCTATGTCTGTGGTACATCGCTGGCGCTGTTGCTCTTTGGCATTCTGCTGTTGCGCAGGCATTACCGCACACTTGTGCAGCTTTAGGTTATCGTGATGGAATCCGCGATGTCGTCCAGACCCTGAGACGCGGCATTTTCCAGCCTGAGCGAGTTGCCGCCTCCGAAATCGAGCACCAGATCATCCCCGTCAACCCAGCCAAATTCGCTGATCACCTCATCTTCGGAGAAAGCCTGCGACCAGTTGCGACTGCTGATTGTGAGCATATCGAGACCGGCGATGAAATCCTGAATGACATCGGCACCGCTGGCAAAGCCGTAGACGAATTCATCGGCATGGGTCCCGCCCCGCAAGATATCGTCGCCCGCGCCGCCGTCCAGAACATCTGCGCCCTGATTGCCAAACAGGATGTCGCTGCCCGAGCCGCCGCTCAGCCAATCCTCGCCTGTGCCTCCGTAAAGCGCGTCAGCGTCCTCGCCGCCGTGCAATATGTCGGCACCCTCGTTGCCGTAAAGGACATCATTCCCCGAGCCGCCGTAGAGCGTATCTACAGCCGAGCCGCCATGCAGCAGATCATTCCCCGCGCCGCCCATCAGCAGATCAGCGCCCTGATTGCCGAAAAGCACATCATCGCCTGCCCCGCCGTCAAGGTCGTCCACAGAGGTGCCGCCATGCAGCTCGTCATTGCCACTGCCGCCGAAAAGCAGGTCGCGGCCAGTGCTGCCTCTGATCTCATCATTGCCGCTGCCACCGTAGAGAACATCCCAGCCGT
>CAYGUB010000026.1:13687-19116 GCA_964352845.1 uncultured Rhodobacterales bacterium
ATCATGTAGTCGTCACCGTCATCGCCATTGATCGTGTCGGCCCCGGAGCCGCCGCTGAGCACATCTCCTCCGTCACCGCCAAACAGCACATCATTTCCGGTATTGCCATAAAGCGCGTCGTTGCCTGCACCGCCGCTCAACTGATCACTGCCCGTGCCGCCGGCGATCCAGTCATTGCCTTCGTCGCCTGACAGGGTGTCAAAGGCGGACTCGCCCCACAGGCGGTCATCGCCGTCTCCACCACGAAGATCATCCGCACCAGCGCCACCACGGATCACATCGGCACCGCCGCGCCCGTCGATCAGATCAGCACCGTGATTGCCTTCAAACTCGTTCGCTGCATTGGTGCCAAAAAGCCGGTCACCAAAAGCAGAGCCTATCACGCCCTCAAAGTTATAGAGCATATCCCCCAAAGCGCCGCCGCTTGCGGGATCGCCGCTGGCCAGATCGATGATGATCGCCTCATCCTCCAGCGCATAGGTCACTATGTCGAACCCGTCGCCGCCATCAAGATGGTCGGCTTCCGGTCCGCCCGAGATGACATCATTGCCACCCATGCCGAAGATGCGGTTTGTGCCTGACCCTCCGGTCAGAATCTCTGCCGCGTTGCCGCCAGTGGTCATCTCGGGTTCCTCATAGCTGCCCCGTGCCGGGCGGTCGATATTGAACAGCCAGGAGGACGGCCAGCTGTCGATATTGATGGGTTGGCCATTATGCGATTCGAGGATCAGCACCTCATCGCGGAAGGAAAGGATCACCCCCGCCGCGGTTGATATCTGGTCGATCTGAATGGCCGAATAGAGCATTGACCAGCTGGAGAGGTCCAGTCGGTCCACGCCGACCTCGAAATCGGTGATCGTGTCCGTTTTGCCATCTGCTTCAAGCACAAAGAGATCGCTGCCGGACCCGCCGGACATGACATCCTCCCCCGTGCCGTCATAGATAATGTCCCGGCCTGCATTGCCCGACAGAGTGTCATCCCCATCACCGCCAAAGATCAGGTCGTCGAGGCCCGCGCCCGTAAGGGTGTTATCGGCCCCTGTGCCTATGATCGGGACGCGCAGATCAGCCAGATCCATGGTGAGATGCGTCAGGCTTTGCGCGCCGGAAGAGCCCACGAACATCTCAAGCACGCCGTCTGAGACGAAGCTGGTCATGTGGTTGACGTTTTCCAAAGAGATAGCCGTTGTGTCGATCACCGTATCGACGTTAATGACGCGACCGTCAGGCATCAGGCTTAGCGCCGTGACACCGCCATCGGTGCCACCGGCCAGCAATATGCTGCGGCCGTTATGTTCGACCAACTCAAGCTGCTGAATGGAGCCGAAGCGCGTGGGAAGACTGTCGAGCACGTGATCGCGCAAGACCAGACCGCCCGCCGGGTCGATCTCGAAAACGGTGATGCTGTTTGACCCGCTCGCCCCGACAGCCAGAAACTTGCGCCCGCCGACATCTATGCTTGCCAACGCGGTCGGCTGGTTGATGCCAATGCCGTCAGCCGCGCTGGCCGTCTGTGTCAGGCTTCCGTCAGGCGACATCCGCCAGACCGTCACATCGTCAGATGCGGCAGAAGCCCCGAATATAAGGGTGTTTCCGCCATATTCGACACTATCAAGCACGGTCGGCGCATCCGTAAACGCGAGGGTATCAAGCAGCACGGGCTGATCATTCGCCATATCAATGATGGCAATTTCATTTGTCCCGGAGGACGGATCAGCAAGGATGATGTAGCCATCGGCCAGCGTCGCGGCAGTGGAATGGACCTGACCGCTGCCTGCCACCAACTGCAGCCCTGATTTGCCACCGCTATCAATGAACCTGTCGAGATTGCCCTGACTGACGATGTAATCGCCCCCGCCAAGCTCCAGAATATAGGACGCGCCGGGGGAGGGTGCACTGCCCTGAAAACCCGGAGCCTGCCCGTCGCCTATTGCCCATTGTGCCGTGCTGACACCATCGACCCCGGTTGCGACCAGATAGGCCTGACCGCCTGTGTTCAGGATGGCGAGATTTCCAATCGGAAGGCCCTGCCCCACGAACCCGTCATTTATCGTACCCGCTACCTGGAATTGTCCCATCTACGCACCTCGATTACCCAAGGTCGAAGATGCGCTTCGGGCGTTAATGTCCACTTTCAGAAATCAGGCATAACTGTGGTTCTTGCTCACAAGTTGAAACAAGCTGTACGGACTGGTCAGCGCAGCTTGAATATGGTCTTTGTGCCTATCAAATCCGTTTGGCAGGAGCAGACATGACGACCGGAGCAACAGTGGCCATCATCTTGGCACGCGGCGGGTCAAAGGGGATCCCGGCCAAGAACCTCAAGACAATCGGCGGGGTCAGCCTGATCGGTCGCGCGGTTCTGGCGGCGTTGAATGCGGCCAGGGTAGAGTCTGTCTGGGTCTCTACTGATGATACCGCGATCGCCGCAGAGGCCGAAAAACATGGCGCGCAGATCATCAAGCGGCCCGCTATACTGGCGGCGGATACTGCCACTTCGGAGGCCGGCTGGATGCATGCGCTGGAACATCTGGAAGACGCGGGCCACGCGCCCGAATGTCTGGTCTTCCTGCAATGCACCTCGCCTTTTATCACCGGTTCTGACATTGATAACTGCCTTGAGGCGATGGCGCGGATCGATGCGAAATCCGGCCTGTCGGTGATTGAGGACCATTCCTTCATGTGGTCCCACACAGAGGCAGGTCACGGCTTTGGCACGAACCATAATGAAAGCGCCCAACGGCTCAGGCGTCAGGATATGGGCCCGAGCTTCCGCGAAAGTGGTGCGATATATGCCGTGCAGACCAAGGCGTTCAAAGCCGCCGGCAACCGGTTTCTCCCGCCTGTGGCGCTCTGCCCGGTTGATCACCCCTTGCTGGAGATTGATACAGTCGCCGATCTGGAACTGGCCGAGATCATCGCCCATCAGCGCGAAGGCTATACCCAGCCCGATCTGACGGGACGGCTCAGGGATATCCGCGCGGTTGTGATGGATTTTGACGGGGTGCATACAGATGACCTCGTCCACACGACCGAGACGGGGGCGGAGGTGGTCGTCACCTCGCGCAGCGATGGCATGGGGCTCGGACGATTGCGTGATGCGGCCACCCACAAGCTGCTGATCCTGTCCAAAGAGCGCAACTCTGTGGTGCTTGCCCGCGCCGAGAAGCTGCAGATCGAGGCACTGAACGCGATTGATGACAAGGTGGCAGCGCTTGAGGCTTGGCTGGCTGAACAGGGTCTATCATGGGAGGAAACGCTGTTTGTCGGCAATGACATCAATGATCTGGGGTCCATCGGGAAGGTCGCGATCTCCGCTTGCCCGTCAGACGCCCACCCATCTGTCAAGGCCGCCGTTGACTGGGTCCTGCCCCGGCCCGGCGGCAAAGGCGCGCTGCGCCATATGTGCGATGCCCTCCTGACAGCCACAGAGCCCTGCGCATGAGCCAGACCTACATCGTTGCCGGAAACGGGCCCTCTCTGGCCCGGATTGACCCCGGTCTGGTGCTTGAGGAAGACTTTATCATCCGCACCAACTCGTTCTTTCTGGAGCCGCAATACCACCTTGGCAGCCGTGTCGATCTGGCCCTGATCGCAGGTGATCCGCGCGTGGCCCCCTTTGTCTTTGCCACGCTCAAGCAGGTCTGCGACCATTATGACATTCGCAACTGGACTGCAGTCGAGGATCAACTGGTCAGCACGGGTGAGAAATTCCTGCCCGGGCGCCATACCCCGCTACGCTATGCCGATGACGGGGTCGCCAAGCGGCTGGCGCAATTGCAGGCGGAATATCAGTGCAAACCCACCGCCGGGATCCGCGCGATTCTGATGGCTCACGCGCTTGGTGCAAAATCCGTCATTCTGGCTGGGATTGATCTCTATGCAGGGACGGAACGATATGTCTATGAGCCGGGAAAACATATGCGCGATCTGTTGGGCAGTGATATCGCCAGCAGACCCTATGACCGGCGGCTGCATCACCCCGATCTGGACCTCGCGCTCCTTGATTACATGGCAAATCGGCCTGGGCTGACCATCAGGCACTCAAGCAAAGGGGGGCCGCTTTCCGACCATCTTGACCTCGCCCTGCCGCGTATGGGGACGCCAATTGCCCCGCAACCCAAGCCAAGGGTGGATGATTGGGTCACTTGGGCTGGCTGGTATCCGATTGCCGCGCTAAAGCTGATGCGCAAGTTACGCGCCCTGCAGCGCAACACAGTTTTCGCACGAGGAAAGTAGACCATGGCCACATCCCTGAGCGACAAGGTCCATAACTGGCTCTATGTTAACGTTCTGCCCTTTTGGTCCACGACAGGCATTGATCCCTCCGGGCTGGGCGCCTGGGAGGCGTTGTCTCATGACGGCGCGCCGCTTACGACGCGCGACAAACGGATCCGCGTTCACCCAAGGCAGGCCTATGTCTTTGCCAAGGCCGCCGCGCATGGCCACCCTGAATATCTGCCCGTCGCGCAAAAGCTGCTTGACTACACGATGCAGCACGGGATGCATCCCGAGACCAACCACCTCATCGCACGCACCCGGCCCAATGGCACGACCACCGGCCGCCCGCATGAGCTTTATGATCTCGCCTTCGTCCTGCTCGCCATCGCCGCATTGACGGAGGCTGGCGCACCACAGCCTGACGCGCTGGCCCGCGCTCAGGACGCGCTGGCCCAGCTTGATACCCCGACGGGCTGGATGCGCAATCTCGCGGGCGAGCAGCCACAGGCGCAAAACCCCTATATGCACCTGTTTGAAGCCTCGACAGAGCTGCTTGATGCCACGAATGATCCGGTATGGGGGGACGCCGCCGCGCGCATTCTGACCCTGTTCCAGCAGAGCTTTCACCGCGCTGACGGCGCTGTGCTGGAGTTCTTTGACAAGGACTGGGCCCCGCTTCAGATCGGCCAGAGGGTCGAGCCGGGTCACATCTTCGAATGGATATGGCTGCTGGATCAGTATTCCAGGGTCACAAACAGCAAGTTGGACACTGATATCGCCCAGATGTTTTCGACCGCCTGCGACTCCATGACCGATCGTGGTCTCTTCACCGATACGCTTGAGCCGCATTCCAGTACCAGCAGGCTCTGGCCGCAATGCGAAGCGCTCAAAGCCACCATCGTTCTGGAGCAGCGCGAGCTGAGCCTTCCTGAGCAGGTAAGCTCTGACCTGATGGTGGAGCGGATGTTTGAACATTACTTCAACACCTCCGTGCCCGGCGGCTGGTTTGACAAGCTGGACGCCACGGGGACGGTGATCTCGACTGATATGCCCTCATCGAGCCTTTATCACATCTATGTCGCACTGCAGGCCTATCTGTCCCATCGTAGCTAACGCGACTCCGTCCCTGTTATGCGGATGTTGATTGTCACTGAGAACTGACCCGGTAGACCTATAAATTGTCATTGAGAATTGACCCATGTGAACAC
>CAYGUB010000027.1:0-13276 GCA_964352845.1 uncultured Rhodobacterales bacterium
GCATCAGGTTGAAGAGCTTCACGTAGACGAAACCCCTTTGCAACATCTGCTGCGCGAGCGCCCGAACGAAGGTCAGGCCAAGCTGCGCGCCCGGCTGGCAGGCTTCGGGCTTGGCGCCGATCAGGCAGAGACCGAAGTGGGGCGGCTGTCGGGCGGGCAAAAGGCGCGGCTGTCGCTGCTGCTGGCCACCCTGCCCGCGCCGCATCTTCTGATCCTCGATGAGCCGACAAACCACCTTGATATAGAAAGCCGCGAAGCGCTGGTCGAGGCGCTGACAGCCTATAGCGGCGCGGTTATTCTGGTCAGCCATGATATGCATCTGCTCAGCCTCGTGGCCGACCGGCTGTGGCTGGTCAAGGACGGGCGCGTGAACCCTTACGAGGGCGATCTGGAAAGCTACCGCAAGATGCTGCTGACCCCGCCCGAAAAGGCGGGCAAGGAGAAGCCCAAACCCAAACGCGCCAGCCGCGACACCGTGCTGGAGCTGCGCGCAGAGCTGCGCAAATGTGAAGATCGCGTCGCCAAACTGACCGAAATGCAAAACACGCTGGCCAAACGTCTGGGCGATCCAAAAGTCTACGAGGACGATATGGCCGAGAAACGCGTGGTCTGGCAGAAGAAATATTCCGAGGTGATGGAGGCGCTGGATCGCGCCGAGGCGCTTTGGCTCAAAGCCAGCGAGAAGCTCGAGAAGGCCGAAAGCTGATGGATTACGCGATCTACATCGCGGCCTTCTTCACGCTGTTTGTGGTGATCGACCCGATCGGGCTGACGCCGATCTTTGTGGCCCTGACCACCGGAATGCCGCCGCGCGAGCGGTTTCGCATAGCCCTGCGCGCCTGCATGATTGCGGGATTTATCCTGATCGTGTTTGGTCTGGCAGGCGAGGCTTTGCTGGGCTTTGTAGGCATCTCCATGGCGGCCTTCCGGATTTCAGGCGGGTTGTTGTTATTTGCCACAGCGCTCGACATGTTGTTTGAACGCCGCTCGCAACGCCGCGAGGATAAGGCAGGCGCGCTTGCGCAGGATCCATCGGTCTTTCCACTGGCCATGCCGCTGATCGCAGGCCCCGGGGCGATGGCCACGATGATCTTGCTGGCGGGCAATGGCGATCTTGACTGGATCGGGCTTGCCATGATGCATCTGATGATGCTCGCTGTCATTTCCTGTTGTTTCGCGCTGTTTCTCGCCTCCCCCCTGATCGAGCGGGCGGTTGGCGCGACCGGGATCAAAGTGGTAACCCGGTTGTTGGGCATGCTGCTGGCCGCGCTATCGGTGCAATTCGTGCTGGACGGGCTGAGCGATCTGGGAGTGCTGCCATGAGCGGAGACGATATTGCGCAACTGATCTACCTGTCGATGTTTCTGGCAGTGATCGGCGGTTATTATATCGTGTCGCAGCGCGAAAACCTGAGCCGGTCGCTGCGCCATGCGATGCTCTGGGGTCTGATTTTTCTGGGCGTCATCGCCGGTTTCGGGCTTTGGGAGGATGTCAGTCGCGCGATCAGCCCATCCATGGCCGTCTCCGGCGATGGCGGGCAGATCGAGTTACCGCGCAAGAGCGACGGGCATTTTTACATGACCCTGGAGATAGGCGGGGTGCCGGTGGAATTCGTGGTCGACACAGGCGCCACTGATCTGGTGCTCAGCCTTGCAGATGCCGCGCGCGCCGGGATCGACACGGATGCGCTGGTGTTCAGCGGCCGGGCGTCAACGGCCAACGGGATCGTGCGCACGGCACCTGTGACTTTGGAGGATGTGCGGGTGGGCGAGGTCGATGAGGGCCGCGTGCGGGCATCGGTCAATCAGGGCGCGCTGGAGACCTCGCTTTTGGGGATGAGCTATCTGGAGCGGTTCTCCAGCATCGAGATACGCGGCGATCGGCTGTATCTGACCAGGTAGGGTTGGGATTTTATGCCTCCGGCGGGGATATTTCTCGCCAAAAGAAGCGCAGAGCGTGTCAGGCGGGCGGGTGTTGCGCCTTCATCACCCATTTGCCGCTGTCCTGTGCCCAGTATTTTGCCGTGAGCCCTGCGCCTGTCAGGGTTTTCCATTGCGTGCGGGCGTGCTGGACCGCATCGCCGTCATTTCCGTCAAACAGGATCATGGCGCGTTTGCGCGAGGTGATTTCGTCGGGGAGAAGCTGCGCGCCGTCAATTGAGACGAGGCATTCAGCCTGGTTGGGGATGGCGCTCTGATCTGTCAGCAGGATCGGTTGCTCGGCATCAAAGCCCGCGCCTGCGCGGCCATGGGGCAGAAAGTTGACACCCTCGCCCCAAAGCCTGAGATCGAGCGCATCGAGCCGGGCCGCGTCGCGCCCGCGCAGGCAGACGCGCCAGCCGGCGGCGCGTGCCTTGGGCAGAAGCATCTGCAGCGTGTGTTCGACCGGGCTGGCGGTCAGATGGTAGAAGAAGACCTCCGACATCGCGGTGCTACTCAGTCTCGAAATTATCCGCGATCAGACGATTGAGCGCGCGCACGCCCCACCCCGTCGCCCCTTTGGGCGCGAAGGCGGTCTCTGTCTTGACCGAGGCAACGCCCGCGATATCAAGATGAACCCAGGGCGTTTCCGGCTTGATGAAACGTTGGATGAATTGGGCAGCCGTGATCGAGCCTGCCGCGCGGCCACCGACATTTTTCATATCCGCAATGTTGGATTTGATCAGATCATCATAGGCCTTGCCCATCGGCAGGCGCCAGGCGCCTTCCTCTTCGGCCGCGGCGGCTTTGAGCAGGGCATTGGCCAGCGCGTCATTATTGGAGAACACGCCCGCATTTTCGTGGCCCAGGCCGATGATGATCGCACCGGTCAGCGTCGCGAGATTGATGCAGCCCACCGGCTCGAACCGCTCCTGCGTGTACCAAAGCACATCGGCCAGCACCAGCCGGCCTTCGGCATCGGTATTGATCACCTCGATCGTGTCGCCTTTCATGGAGGTGACGACATCGCCGGGCCGTGTCGCATTGCCCGAGGGCATGTTTTCGACCAGCCCCACGAGCCCCACCACATTGGCCTTTGCCTTGCGTTTGGCCAGCGCCATCATGACGCCCGAGACCACACCCGCGCCGCCCATATCCATCGTCATATCTTCCATGCCGGCGGCGGGTTTGAGGGAAATCCCGCCCGTGTCAAACACCACGCCCTTGCCCACGAAAGCAAAGGGTTTGTCACCTGTCTTGCCGCCATCCCATTGCATCACCACAACCTTGGAGGGGCTGACCGAGCCCTGGCCCACGCTCAGCAGCGAGCCCATGCCCAGCTTTTCAAGCTCCGGCTCCTCGAGCACTTCAACCTTCACGCCAAATTCCTTCAACGCCACCAGCCGGTCCGCGAATTCGGTCGTGGTCAGCACATTGGCAGGCTCGTTGGTCAGATCACGGGTAAAGAATACGCTCTCTGCCAGAGCCTTATGGGTGGTGAAAGCAGTCTCGAGTTCGGTCGGCTCATTGACCATGAAACGCGCAGGCGCGACCGGATCGCGGTCTTTTGTCTTGTGATCGGTGAAGGCATAGGCGCGCAGGATCATCCCGTAAGCCACCTGATCGGCCCGGCGCAGATTGCCGCAGAGCGCAAGCAACGCCTTGTCGCCCTTCTCCTTGGCCAGAGCCGCCCCTGCCTTGCGCGCCTGCTCGACCGAGGGGCGGCGCGACAATTTGACGACGATCACCCCATCAGCTTCCAGATTGGCCGGGAATGCCAGCACCGTCGCGGCCCCGATTTCCATCTTCTCAAACGCCTTGCTTTCGCAAAACCGCGCGATCACACCGCGCGTCAGACGATTGACCCGCCGCGCTGTAGCATCCATCGCACCGGTCTCGGGCACGAAGACCGCCAGCATGCCCTGCGCCGTCTTGATCGCATCGAGATCGGTTTCAACAAAAGTGACGGGGACGGTCTCGGTCATGGGGGATGCTCCTGCTAGCTGGGGTTTGTCCCTTGCTAACCGCCTGCCGCGCAATTGACCAGAACCCCCTGTTGCGTCCGGCCGATTTCCTCTAGATTGGGGGCATTACAAGAAGTGAGGTGGTCTGCGTGGCGAAGTTTGACAGATATATGCTGTCGCAGCTGCTCGTGCTCTTTGGGTTTTTCTCGCTGGTGCTGGTCTCTGTCTATTGGGTCAACCGCGCGATCGGGCTGTTTGACCAGCTGATCAGCGATGGCCAGACGGCTCTGGTTTTCCTTGAATTCACTGTGCTGTCCCTGCCTTACGTGATCCTGATTGTGCTGCCGATCTCGGCCTTTGTGGCGGCGGTCTATGTCACCAACAGGCTCAGCGCGGAAAGCGAGATCGTGGTGATGCAAACCGCCGGTGCCAGTGCGTTTCGCATCGGGCGGGCTGTGCTGATCTTCGGGATTGTGGTGGCCATTCTGGTCTCGATCCTGGGACATATCCTTGTGCCCGCCGCCCGGACCGAGCTTGCCTCGCGCAGCCAGGAAATCAGCCGCGACGTGACGGCGCGGTTTCTCAAGGCGGGGCAGTTCATCCATCCCACCGATGATATCACCGTCTATGTGCGCGAGATCACCGATCAGGGAGAGTTTCTGGAACTGTTTTTGGAAGACGGGCGCACTGACGGGACGATCGTGACCTATACGGCCGAAAGCGCCTTGCTGGTGCGCGCGGATACCGGGCCGCGTCTGGTGATGTTCAACGGTCTGGCGCAAACTCTGGTCGAGGAGACCGGCAGGCTGTCGACCATTGCCTTTGAGGATTTTGCCTATGATGTGGGCGCGCTGATTGATCCTGCGCGCATGCGTGACCGGGATCTGCGCGAGCTTCCTACGCCCACGCTGTTGAACCCGACGCAGCAGGATATCGCCTCGGCCCGGGGTGATCTGGCCGATTTTCTGTTTGAGGGCCATGACCGCTTTGCCCGGGCGCTGTTGTCCATTGCCGTGCCCCTGATGGGGTTTGCCGCGCTGATGGTCGGGCGGTTTTCGCGCTTCGGGGTCTGGCGGCAGGTGATCGGGGCGATTGTGCTGATCATCTTTGTCCAGATGCTGGCCAATGCCGCCGAGGAGGTTGCGCGCAAGGACCCGGCGAATTTCTGGATGGCCTATATCGCGCCGCTTTGCGGGCTGGGCGTCGCTTTCGGGTTGATGGCCTTTACCGGGCTGAAATCGCGCAGGCCAAGGCCCCGCGCCGAATTGCCTGCCGAAGGGGCTGCATCGTGAGGCTCGATCTCTATTTTGCCCGACGTTTTGTCACCTCCTTCGGCCTCGTCTTCGGGGTGTTTTTCGGCATCGTGCTTTTGATCGATATGGTCGAGCAGATCCGCCGCTTCGACAGCGATGTCGTGGGCGTCCTTGAGGCGCTGCAACTGGCCTTGCTCCAGGCGCCTGCAACCATGTACCGGATGCTGCCCTTGCTCGTGGTTCTGGCAACGATCATCCTGTTTCTGGGGCTCGCGCGGACATCGGAGATGGTGGTGACGCGCGCCTCTGGACGCTCTGCGATCCGCTCGCTTGCGGCCCCCGTGGCGACGGCCTTGATCCTTGGCGTATTGGGTGTCGCGGTGCTCAACCCGATTGTGGCCGCGACCTCCAAACAATATGAACGCAAGGCCGAACTCTATGCAACCGGCACCAGCAATGTGCTTTCGGTCAGCGATGAGGGGCTGTGGCTTCGTCAATCCGGCGGGACGGGGCAAGTGGTGATACATGCCGGCCGCTCCAACCTTGACGGGACGCAATTCTCTGACGTCACCTTTTACGGCTTTGACCCCGAGGGGCGCGTGCTGTTTCGGATGGTCGCGCGTGAGGCGGTGCTGGGCGATGGCGCCTGGATGCTCAGCGATGCCAAGCAATGGCGCTTTGAGGAAGGCACCAATGCCGAAGGCAGCTCGCAGCGCCACGACCGGCTCGCCGTGGCCTCTGACCTGACCCAGGACCAGATCCGCGACAGCTTCGGCGCGCCGGGCGCGATCCCGATCTGGCAATTGCCGACCTTCATCAATCAGCTGCAAAAGGCGGGCTTTTCGGCCCGACAACATCGGGTCTGGTTGCAGATGGAGCTTGCCAACCCGGTACTTCTCGCGGCTATGGTGTTGATAGGCGCAGGGTTCACAATGCGCCACACGAGGTTCGGGCGAACAGGGCTTATGGTGCTTTTTGCGGTTCTGACAGGGTTCATGATCTATTTCCTGCGCAATTTCGCGCAGGTGCTGGGCGAGAACGGCCAGATCCCGATCCTTGTTGCTGCATGGGCGCCGCCGCTTGCGGGTATCTTCATGTCGCTGGGCATTCTGTTTCACATGGAGGACGGTTGATGCTGCGCGTCCTCGCCTTCTGTCTGGTGCTGTTCTGGCCCGCCGCCACAGCGTTTGCGCAGGATGGGCGCGCGGTTCTGGTGGCCGATGCGATCGGGTTTGAACGTGACAATCAGATATTGGCAGCCACCGGGAATGTGGAGATCGTCCAGGACGGCACCAGCCTGCGCGCCTCGGAAATCCGCTATGACGGGCTCAATGACCGGCTGTCGATCACAGGCCCGCTCTATCTGACCGATGCCGATGGCACGATCATCGTGGCCGAGTTTGCCGAGCTTTCGGGCGATCTGCAGGCAGGCGTTCTGCGATCCGCGCGGCTGGTCTATGCCGAGCAGTTGCAATTGGCCGCCGTCGAAATCCGGCGCAGCGAGGGGCGCTATACGCAGTTCTACAAAACCGTCGCCTCCAGCTGCCATATCTGCGAAGACAACCCGACCCCGCTTTGGGAGATCCGCGCCAGAGGCGTGACGCATGACGCGCAGGAACGCCAGCTCTACTTCGATCAGGCCAGCCTGCGCGTGGCCGGAGTGCCTGTCTTCTACACCCCCTATTTGCGCCTGCCCGATCCCTCCGTCAAGCGCGCCACCGGATTCTTGATCCCGGAGCTGCGCTCCAACGGGGATATCGGTGTGGGCCTGCGCCTTCCCTATTTCTTTTTGATCGACGATCACCGCGACCTGACTCTCACGCCCTGGTTCACCACCAAAGGCGCCCGCACCCTCGAAGCGCGCTACCGGCAGAAATTCCGTTTCGCCGAGATCGAGCTGAACGGCGCTGTCACCGATGACAATGTCTCCCCCCGCAATCTGCGCAGCTATCTGTTTGCCGAAGGCACCTTCGATCTGGCGCGCGGCTATAAGGGCAAGTTCGATGTCGAGCTGGTCTCCGATCCGGGCTATCTGCTGCTTTACGGCTATTCCGACACGGACAGGCTCGATTCCGCCATCAGCGTCGAACGCGCCCGGCGTGACAAATATGTGGGCGTCGAGCTGATCCATTACCAATCGCTCCGCACGGGCGATGACAACGACACCCTGACCACGCTGGTGGGCGACGCGCTCTATATGCGGCGGTTCGATCTGCCCCGGTTTGGCGGGCTGGCCACCGTCTCCATCGAGGGCTCAGGGCTGTTTCGCAGGCTGGATTTCGATCCAACCGGCGCCGGGCTCGCGCGCGATGTCGGACGGCTCTCGGCTGTAGGCAACTGGCGGCGCGACTGGGTCATGCGCAACGGCATGGTGCTGGCCGCACAGACAGAATTGCGGGCCGATTTCTACTCCATCCGTCAGGAAACCCGCCCGCAATTTGATGACACCACGGAAGTGACCCCCTATGCCGCGCTTGAATGGCGCTGGCCGATGCTCAAACAACACGGCCGCGTCTCGCATCTGCTGGAGCCGGTCGCACAACTGGTCTGGGCCAAGGATAGCGGGCGCGACGTCGCCAACGAGGACAGCCTTCTGGTGGAATTTGACGAATCCAACCTGTTCCGCTTCTCGCGCTTTCCCGGCGTCGATGCACAGGAAAGGGGCCGCAGGCTTAATCTGGGGCTGACCTATACGCGCGACGATCCCGAAGGCTGGAGCCTCGGTCTGACCGTGGGCCGGGTGATCCGCGAAACCGATCTGGGCCAGTTCTCGCAAAGCTCCGGCCTGCAGGGGAGGTCAAGCGACTGGCTGGTTGCCGCCCAATTGCGGATGGGCGAGCATCTCAACCTGATCAACCGGGCGATCTTCGATGACGGGCTGTCGCTGGCGCGCAATGAGATGCGGCTCGACTGGCACACGCAGGATTACAACCTCGCCTCAACGTTCGTCTGGCTCGAATCCGATGTGACCGAAGGCCGGCCCGTCAACACCTCCGAGCTGTATCTGGACGGCGACTACCGGATTGACCAACACTGGACCGTATTCAGCGACCTGCGCTACGATTTCGTCAATGACCGCACCACCCGCGCAGGCATCGGTGTCCGCTGGGAGAACGAATGCGCCAAGGTCGATCTTTCCGTCTCGCGTCGCTTCACGACTTCGACTATTGTAAACCCAACAACCGATTTGAACCTGTCGGTGCAGCTTGCGGGTTTCGGAGCACGCCCACAGGGCAAATCCTTCACACGCAGCTGTAACGGATAAAAACGAGCAGACCCATGATGCACCCATTCCGCAAACCGCTCCTGTCGATGCTGGCGGCCATTGCGTTTGCAGCCCTCCCCGCCACTGCACAGCAATCGCTGTTCAACACGGCTATCACGGTCAATGATCAGGCAATCACCCAATATGAGATCAACCAGCGCGTGCTGTTCCTGCGCCTGCTGCGCGCCCCGGGCAACCCGGTTGAGGAAGCCCGCGAAGGGCTGATCGAAGACCGCCTGCGCGCCAATGCGACCACCTCGGCAGGTATCTCGCTCAGCGAGGAAGAAATTGCCGAGGGCATGGAGGAATTCGCGGCGCGGGCCAATCTCGACCGGGAACAATTTCTCGCTGCCATCGCAGAGCAGGGCGTCGCGGCAGAGACCTTCCGTGATTTCGTAGCCAGTGGTCTGGCCTGGCGGCAACTTGTGCGCGGCCGGTTCGGCCCGCGCGCGCAGGTCACAGAGGCAGAGATCGACAGCGCCCTGTCGCTATCGACCACTCAGGCGGATGCACGGGTCCTGCTATCGGAAATCATCCTGCCGCTGACCCCTGAGACCGCAGATGAGGCCCGCGCCCTGATCACGCGCCTCTCCGAGCAGATCAAGACCGAAGCGGCCTTCGCCGCGGCTGCGCGTCAATACTCGGCCGCGCCCACAAATTCACGCGGTGGGCGGCTTGAATGGCTACCGCTCAGCCGCGTTCCGCCACAGCTGCGCGCCCAGGTCCTGACACTGGCCCCGGGCCAGGTGACAGACCCGATTGATCTGGGACCGGGGATCGCCATCTTCCAGCTGCGCGCGCTGGAGGAAAGCGAGGTCGTCGAGGCCGAAACGCTCGCGCTTGAATATGTCTCCATCCTGATCCCGGGCGGCAACGCGCAGGCCGTAGCCCAAAGCTATGATGACAATTACGACACCTGTGATGATCTCTACCAACCGGCGCAGACGCTGCCCGAAGACCAGTTTGAACGCGTCGTGCTGCCCGCAGCCGAGGTGCCCGGCGATATCGCCCTGGAGCTTGCCAGGCTCGATAATGACGAAAGCTCCGCGCGGCTGACACGGCAAAACGGCGCGGTCACGGTTTATCTGAAGCTCTGCGGTCGCACCGTGGAGACGCCCGTGGGCGAGGATGGCGAAGAGATCGACCAGCGCGCGCAGATCCGCGAGCGTCTGTTCCAGCAGCGTCTCGCGTCTTATGCCGACAGCTTCCTCGAAGAGTTGCGCGCGGATGCGATTATCGTCGAGCAATGAGACCCCCCATAGCCGTCAGCTGCGGCGAGCCTGCCGGGGTCAGCTTCGAGATCGCCGCACGCGCGTGGGAGGCACTGCGCGGAGAGCTGCCGTTCTTTCTGATAGCCGACCTTGGCCATGTGGAGGGCGCAGAGATCACCCAGCCGAATGAAGCACATGATGCAACGGCCCTGCCCATCCTGCATCACCCTTTCGCTGGAAAAGTCACCCCCGGCACCCCCGATCCCGCCAATGCGCAAGGCGTGATAGAGGCCATCGCCCGCGGCGTCGATCTGACACGTTCCGGCAAGGCAAGCGCGCTATGCACCCTGCCGATCCACAAAAAGGCCCTCAAGGACGGCGCAGGCTTCGCCTTTCCCGGCCACACGGAATATCTCGCCCATCTTGCAGGGGTCGACCGCGTTGTGATGATGCTTGCCTGCGCAGAGCTTCGCGTGGTGCCTGTAACGATCCATATCGCGCTGGAGCAGGTGAAATCCGCGCTCACACCCGAGCTTCTTGAAGACAGTATCCGGATCACCCGGCAAGGCTTGATCACCGATTTCGCCATTGCCGAGCCTCGCATCGCCGTCGCCGGGCTGAACCCGCATGCAGGCGAAGGCGGGGCGATGGGCTTTGAGGAGATCGAGCTGATCACCCCAGTCCTGGACAAGCTGCGCGCAGAGGGCCTGCAGATCACCGGGCCGCGCTCAGCCGATACACTGTTTCACGCAGCCGCCCGCAGAGGCTATGACGTGGCGATCTGCATGTATCACGACCAGGCTCTGATCCCGATCAAGACGGTGGATTTCGCTGGCGGCGTGAATGTGACGCTTGGCCTGCCATTCATCCGCACCTCACCCGATCACGGAACCGCCTTCGATATCGCGGGCAAAGGCATTGCAGACCCCACCAGCCTGATTGCCGCCCTTCGCATGGCCTGGGACATGGCCGGAACGCGCGGCTGAATGGGCCAGATCGACACCCTCCCCCCGCTGCGCGAGGTCATCGCCACCCATCAGCTCAGCGCCCGGAAATCGCTGGGACAGAACTTCCTGCTCGATCTCAACCTGACGGCCAAAATCGCACGACAGGCCGGAGATCTGACCGCCACGGACGTGCTCGAGATCGGCCCAGGCCCCGGCGGGCTGACCCGTGGTCTTCTGTCCGAAGGTGCGCGCCACGTGGTCGCCGTGGAGAAAGACCCACGCTGCCTGCCCGCCCTCGATCAGATCGCGCAGGCCTATCCCGGACGGCTCACCGTTCTCAACGCCGATGCGCTGGATCTCGACGTCACACCCAATCTCACGGCACCGATCCGCATCGTGGCCAACCTGCCCTATAATGTCGGCACCGAGCTTTTGGTACGCTGGCTGACCCCGCCAGACTGGCCGCCCTTCTGGCAATCGCTCACCTTGATGTTCCAACGCGAGGTCGCCCAGCGCATCACGGCGCAGCCCGGCTCCAAAGCCTATGGCCGCCTTGCCATCCTTGCCCAATGGAGGTCTGATGCGCGCATCGTCATGGACCTGCCGCCCGAGGCTTTCGTGCCCGCACCCAAGGTCAAATCCGCCGTCATTCACCTGACCGCGCTTCCCCGGCCACGCTTTCCCGCGGATGCCGCGATCCTGTCGCGCATCGTGGCATTGGGCTTCAACCAAAGACGCAAGATGCTGCGCGCCTCACTGAAATCGATGGGACCACAGATAGAAGACCAGCTGCGCGCGGCAGGGCTCAAACCCACAGACCGCGCGGAACAGATTTCACTGGAAGGATTTTGCGCCCTCGCCCGGGTCCTGGCGCAGGGCTGAGGCTATTCCGCCGCTGGCGTCTCATCAACCGGCGGCACCTCGTTGGAGGCAGCCTCCGCAGACGGGGCCTCTTCCACAACCGGTTTGGGCTTGCGCGTGCGCGGCTTGCGCGGCGGCTTGGGCGCAGTCTCTGCCGTCTCGACCAGACCACTATCTTTCGACGGATCATCCTGGGACAGATCAATCACGTCGGGCTGATCTGTATCCTGCAAATCGTCCCTGGGCGGTTGCGCCTGTCTCGCGCGCTCGCCACTTGGCTCGCCATCGCGCGGCTCATCACGTTTTTGCTGCTGGTTCTGCCGGGCCTGCTGCTGGGCTTCCTGCGCCACGCGCCGTGCCTCCTGCTCGCGCATCGCCTCCCCCAACATGCGCGCATAATGCTCGGCATGCTGCGCGAAATTCTCGGCAGAGACGCGATCACCGGAAAGCTGCGCATCGCGATGCAACTGCTGGTATTTGTCAATGATCTGCTGCGGCGTGCCGCGCACCTTGCCCTCCGGGCCCGAGCTGTCAAACACGCGATTGATGACATTGCCCATGGAGCGGTTGTTATTATTATTGCGGTTCTTCCCGCGCGATCGTGACTTCGATGATCTCATGTGATGTGTGTTCCAGCCTTTTGGCAGTCGGCCTTGCTTCAATCCTCTCCGCTTCTAATTTGCGGTGTCCCCATGACGTAGGATCGAGACCGTATTTTTTGGCTTAAGCGTAAGGGGCGCTACGCGCCTCCCTCTTACTTTTCCTACAAAATCAGCAGCGCCCCGGATTTGCAAGTTATTTTTGCACCTATGTCCTTTTCTCAGGCGGGATTCACGCTGTTTGGGTGCGAGAACCTGCCGATCACACAGCGATCCTTGCCTGCGAGGTCTTTTCGCACGGAAATCTCACCAAACCCTTTCGCCGCAAACAGCGCACAGACCGGCTCCGCCTGATCAAAGCCGATCTCAACCATCAGCCACCCACCGTCGCGCAGATAGTCCGGCGCCTGTGCTGCGATCACCCTATAGGCCTCCAGCCCGTCAGGCCCGGGCGTCAGCGCCAGTTTCGGCTCAAACTCCCGCACCGAAACCGCCAGCCCGGCATAGGTGGCGGCATCGATATAGGGCGGGTTCGAGACGATCAGATCAAACTGCCCCGATACATTGGCAAACCAGTCCGACACCGCCCAATCCAGCCGCGCATCAACGCCCATCCGGGTGCCATTGCCCCGCGCGACGGCCAGGGCTGCGGGCGAGATATCAATCCCCAGCCCGCGTGCCTCAGGGCGCTCCCCCAGCACAGATATCAACACACAGCCCGACCCCGTCCCCAGATCAAGCACATCATCAAACGGCACTGACAGCGCCGCCTCGACCAGCGTCTCGGTATCGGGGCGCGGGTCCAGCACATCCTTTGTTACATGAAACTCATGGGTCCAGAACGCCCGCCGCCCCAGGATCTGCGCAACCGGCTGGTGATGCGCACGCGCAGCAATAAAACGCTCGAACTCGGCGTCATTGCGCGCGGCCCTATCCAGTATCTGCACGTCGCGCTCAGGCGCGGGAATGCCCGCAACGCGCAGCCGCGCCACAGCCCCGCCGACAGCTCTTTCACTCAAAGGCCCTGCTCGGCGAGCAATCGCGCCTGCGCATCGGCGGCCAGCGCATCAATAATCTCATCAAGATCGCCCTGCATCACCTGATCGTGCTTGTAGAGCGTGAGGTTGATCCGGTGATCCGACATCCGGCCTTGCGGGAAATTATAGGTCCGGATCCGCTCCGACCGATCGCCCGAGCCCACTTGCGATTTCCGCTCTGCCGAGCGCTCATCATCGACGCGCTGGCGCTCCAGATCAA
>CAYGUB010000027.1:13286-13873 GCA_964352845.1 uncultured Rhodobacterales bacterium
CTTACAACGATGATCCCCGTCGGCAGATGCGTGATCCGCACTGCGGAATCGGTCGTGTTGACATGCTGCCCGCCCGCGCCCGAGGCGCGCATCGTATCGATGCGGATATCTGTGGCGGGGATGTCGATATCGACCTCCTCGGCCTCCGGCAGTACTGCGACCGTCGCGGCAGAGGTATGAATGCGCCCGCCCGATTCCGTGACCGGCACGCGCTGGACCCGGTGCACGCCGGATTCGTATTTCAACCGCGCGAAAACACCATGCCCTTTGACATGGGCCGTGACCTCCTTGATCCCGCCAAGCTCCGTCTCCTGCAGCTCGATCACATCAAAGGCCCAGCCATGGGTCTCTGCATAGCGACGATACATATTCAGCAGATCGCCCGCAAAAAGCGCAGCCTCATCGCCGCCCGTGCCGGGCCGGATCTCAATCATCGCCGGGCGCGCATCGGCGGCATCGCGCGGCAAAAGCGCCAGCCTGATCGCCGCTTCCGCCTCGGGCTCGCGGTCGCGCAAGCCGCGCAACTCTTCTTGCGCCAGATCGCGCATCTCCGGATCGCTCAGCATCGCTTCGGCCTCGGCAATGCT
>CAYGUB010000027.1:13883-18138 GCA_964352845.1 uncultured Rhodobacterales bacterium
TGCAAATCGCGATAGGCGGCGACCTGCTCGGCCACGGGCTTGAGCTCCGCATATTCGCGGCTGATCCCGGCAATATCCTCGACATCGCCCGATGCAAGCCGCGCTTCGAGAAACTCGAACCGCTCGGTAATCTGCTGCAGTTTTTCCAAAGGAACCATATTCGCGGTGATGACCAATTGGCACACAGACGTCAACTGTGCTATCATTGCCCCATGAGTCGAATTGCTGTTTTTCTCTTCTTCTTTGCCGGCCCGCTTGTGGCCGATGTCACATCCCCTTCGGGCAAAACTGTTGAGTGTTACTGCACCGACACCAATGGCGCCCGGGTCGAGATGGGAGAGCTGACCTGCCTGAATGTCGGCGGCAGGCTCTTCATGGCGCGCTGCGAGATGTCGCTCAATGTGCCCATCTGGCGCGAACAACCGGGCGGATGTGTCACGGGCTAGGCTTAGCTGGCGCTGATCTGGGCCAGAAGCGCGCGCAGGCGCTGCTCATTCACGCCCATATCACTATGCCCAATCCGCAAGCGCGAAAACAGCGCCAGGGTCGATTTGCCCGCGCCCAGATCAATCACCTTGACCGACAGGATATCGGGAAACCCCCAGATTTTCGAGCGTATGACGTAGCTGGCAAAACTGTCATCCAGCGATCCCGCAAGCCGGCTTGTGCGCGGCATTGCCATGATCGCGGCATCCACCGACCCCGCCAGCTTTTCAGCCGGTATCAGATAGACCGGAGCCTCCCAGGCCGCACCCGGGCGCACCAGCGCATGGCCGGGAAATCCCGGCGCGGGCACGAATTCAGGATCAACATGGTAAGTCTCCGGGTCAATCGCCGCCACCCGTGCATAGGCTGCCAGACCGATCAGCCCCATGACGACAAGAAGAGCGATCATGCGCAGCATTATTCCGCCGCAACATCCGCATCGGCTGCAGCAATCTGCGCCGCACGCGCCTCTACCTGCTCGACAATATGGTCGATCATCTGATCATTGCTCAGCTTGTGGCTCTGCTTGCCCGCAAGATAGACCATGCCAGACCCCGCCCCGCCGCCGGTAAAGCCCACATCGGTCATCAGCGCCTCGCCCGGGCCATTCACCACACAGCCGATAATGCTCAGGCTCATCGGCGTCTTGATATGCTCCAGCCGCTTCTCCAGAGCCTCGACTGTCTTGATCACGTCAAACCCCTGACGCGCGCAGGAGGGGCAGGAGATGATATTCACCCCGCGATGCCGCAACCCCAGCGATTTGAGGATCTCATAGCCCACCTTCACCTCTTCAACCGGATCAGCAGAAAGCGACACGCGGATCGTATCGCCAATGCCCGACCACAGCAGATTGCCAAGACCAATCGCGGATTTGATCGTGCCCGCCATCAGCGCGCCGGCCTCTGTGATCCCCAGATGGATGGGTGCGTCCGTGGCCTCGGCCAGCCCCTGATAGGCGGCGGCCGCAAGAAACACGTCAGAGGCTTTGCAACTGATCTTGAATTCGTGGAAATCATTGTCCTGCAGAATGCGAATATGATCGAGCCCGCTTTCAATCATCGCTTCGGGACAGGGTTCGGCATATTTGTCCAGAAGATGCTTCTCCAAAGACCCGGCATTTACCCCAATCCGGATAGAGCATCCGTGATCCTTGGCCGCGCGGATCACCTCGCGCACACGGCTGGCATCGCCAATATTGCCCGGATTGATCCGCAGGCAGGACGCGCCCGCCTCTGCCGCCTCAATCGCGCGTTTGTAATGGAAATGGATATCGGCCACGATGGGCACCGTGACCTCGCGGATAATCTCGGCCAGCGCCTTGGTCGAGCTTTCATCCGGCGTCGAAATCCGCACGATATCGGCGCCCGCCTCCGCACAGGCCTGCACCTGCGCCACGGTCGCAGCAACATCGGACGTGTCGGTGTTGGTCATGGTCTGCACGCTGATCGGCGCGTCCCCCCCGACGGGAACAGAGCCCACCATGATCTGCCGGGATTTGCGCCGGTCAATCTGCCGCCAGGGCCGTATGGAATGTAGGGACATCGGGACCGCTCGCCTTAAGGGTTTCTCTGCTTCAAGATATAGGCCGCCCGGGTGGGGCGTGCAATCGTCTTGCGGCGCGCTATTGCTCCGGGCTGTCGGTCTCGTCCGGCAGCGGGGCCTCGGCCATGGCCGTCAGAACCTTGGGCAGTTCGGGATCTGCCTCCAGATCGGCTTTCGCATAATTCCGGGTAATCTCCTCGACCCCAAGCTGCACGTTTTTGGCAATAGAGGTGCCCTCACCGGCGGGGCCATAGGCACGGCCCTGAACCGTGAAATAGAGCGAGCCGGAATTGCCCGCCCGCAGCAAAGGCGGCTCTTCGGTCTTTGGCAGAACGTAGCGTTCTCCCTTGTTGAGGGTCTTTTCAAACAGGATGGTGCCATCCACCGCCGCCACCCGGATCCAGGCCGGACGCACCGCAAACAGGACCACATCAGGGCCCAGCGCCTCAACCACCTGAACAGGGGGCAAGGGCGGGATGTCGTTGGCACTGCGCGCCAGCAAGGTTTCGGTATCAATCTCGGGCTCGGGCTCGGGCGTGGGGGGCTGGTAGACCAGCGTGCCCGTGTTGCGAATATCAAGCGAGGCGATCGGGCCGTCACGCGGTGTCAGAACCGGCGCTTCGAGCACTTGCGGGCGATACAGCCTGTCCAGAGCATCGGCAGAGGGCGCGGCGACCTCGCTGTCCAGACCAGCGGTAAGCTGGCCGTCCATAACCTGTTGATCCGACAGGCTGCCTATCTCGGCCACAACCCCCGGCGACTGGTCCACGGGCGCGAAACTGACCCGCTGGATCTCATGCAACACCGCCATGCCGCCATAGCCAAGAAGCCCGATCAGCGCCAATATAACGGCGACAGAGCCTATCGCACGCGGCTCGATCCCGCTGAAAACAGAGGCGCCAGCAGGCGCATAGGGGGCAAACGGTTTGGTAAAAGCATCCTCGGACCCAAGCCCCATCGTGTTTTGTTTGGGTTTGCTCGCCGCCTTGGCCAGCGCGTGGCCTTCGATCCCGGAAAAACCGCTTTCCGCGCAGAACCGCTCATAGGCCCATTCAGCATCCATCCCGAGATAGCGCGCGTAAGAGCGTACATAGCCCGCGATAAAGCCCGGGGTCTCGAAAATGGAAGGATCCGCATTTTCAATCGCGGCAATGTAATTTGCCTTGATTTTCAGCTCTCTCTGGACGTCGAGCAGCGATTTACCAAGTGTCGCGCGTTCGCCGCGCATGATGTCACCAAGCTTGAGATCATACGCGTCAAAACCGCGATGATCCTCTGTATTTTCAGATTCGGGTGGTGGCTTTCGACCCAACATCCGCTTCTGCCCGCCCATTCCGCCTAAGTGTTCACAAGCATGCCCTCGATTCGCCCCTGGTGGACACGCTCGAGAGTTATCTAACACAAAGATTACGGCATTTGCACGACCAGAAGGTTAATAAATTGCCGCAATGGCAGCGAAATCACCCAACCATATCTTGTCGGTTCAGCGCGCATCGACCCCATAATTGGTCCATCGCCGAGATCAGCGCATCGACCATGCCCGCATTATGGACAGGCGATGGTGTAAACCGCAGCCGCTCCGTACCGCGCGGCACGGTCGGGAAATTGATCGGCTGCACATAGATGCCGAAATCTTCCAAAAGCAGGTCCGAGATCATCTTGCATTTCACCGGATCGCCCACATGCACGGGCACGATATGGCTGCCGTGATCAATCAGCGGCAGGCCCAGCCCCTTGAGCCGCAGCTTCAGGCTCGCCGCCCCCGCGTGATGGCGCGCGCGCAGGCCGTCTCCCGACAGCAGCGGCCCGAGGTCGCGATCCTGTCGGGCGAGCGGGGGATGGGAAAGCGCGGGCTGGCCCGCTGGCTGATGGGCGCGCTCCACGAGGCGGGGCAGGCGCGGGCGCTGCGGGTCGATCTTGGCGCGGCGTCTCTCTACGAAGCGCTCCACGAGGCGGCCTACCAGTACCTTCGCCGCCCAGCGCAGAACGCCTCCGAGCTGTGCGCGAGGCTTGGCGTTGGGCCCGAGGACGACGCGGTGCGCTTCATGATGGGCCACGATGTGCCCCCGACCGCGGCGCTGGCGCTTCTGCGCCTCATGACGCGGATCCCAGAGCCCCGACCGCTGCTGTTGTGGCTCGACGGCGGCTCGCCCGGGCCGGATCTGGAGGCGTGGTTGGCGGCGCTGTTGTCGACGTCGGCCCCGATCATGGTGGTGTGGAGTTG
>CAYGUB010000028.1:0-17727 GCA_964352845.1 uncultured Rhodobacterales bacterium
ACCGCGCGACAGGGCTGTATCGGCCTGCATATCACTCAGCTGGCCCACATCGACCGTCACCAGCCGCTGCCCAAGATCGCTGTCAGAGCAAAGCGTCTGAGCCGCCCGACGCGTCACCGCAGGATGGCCGGGCAAATCGACCGCATTGGCAATCATGGTCGCGGCGGCATCTGCATGCGCTGCGGTGCGGGCGATCACGCTGACCGTGTCCGCAATCCCGAGAGAGTGACTGCGCCCGCGCCAGCCAGAGCTTGCGATGCCGCGCCAGACAGTGTCATGCGTCAACTCTGCACGACCCCATGCGGCCCCGGCCATCATGCTCTCCCCCGGCGCGAGAGAAAACGCGACATCGCCACCATTATTGACATAGCATTTGCGCGGCCCGGCAGGTTGCATCGCAGCGCAGATCTCATCAGCGACGGCGCCTGCGACAGCGGCCATAGGCGTGATGAACTGCCGGGCCAAAGGCAGGGTTGCCGCCTGCATGCGCCGCGCGATCCGGCCAGCCAGCGGCTGTCTTTCTGGGGTCTTGCGCAGAGACGGCAGCTCGGCCACCAGCTCTTCCAGCACCGTCTCGAACCGATCCACAGCCAGCCCATAGGCCTGCGCGCGGGCCGGCGCGTCCACCTTGATGATCAGATCAATCGGCCCGTGATGGAGGTGTAGCCGCACGCCATCGGGCAGCAATCTCGCCTGCGCGCTCATGATTTCATCCCGACGGCTCTGAATTCGGCGCCATATTCGCCACCCGTCTCCAGAATGTCAGACAGCGGGCGCATCTGCGCCTCATGCCCGCCCAGAGCCAGATAATCCGCGCGCGGCATGCTAAATTCCAGCGGTGCGACCAGAGCCGGTGTGGGCACATATCCAAAGGAGCCATCGGGCATCTTGCTGACATCCACCATCAAGGTGATCCCGCCGCCGGGCCAGACCCAGGCAGGCACGCCGCCACAGCTGACACGCGTCTTCATCGCCTGAACCGAGCGGGTCAGCGCAACCGGATTGGACGTGGCCCCCGATCTGAGCGAGCCACCGGCCCCGCCGCTGAACAGCACGGTACAAAGCGCAGGCTCGCAATTGGCCGCGATCAACGCGACACTGGCGCGCAGAGGCTCGGGCATCGGATGCGATACCGGTTTCAGAGCCTGATCAAGCCTGAAATAGCCGAAATGCTCGCCCGTGGTCGAGACCATCAACAGGCTCAGCCCCGGCCGCGCACCTTTTTGGGCGTTCCAGTCGCCCAGGATCTCCAGCGGGTCTTCAATATCGGTCCCGCCCCAGCCCAGCCCGGGCTCCGCCACCTGAAAATAGCGCCCGGGGGTCGAGCGCCGCCCCTTGATACGAATGCCCGTATCCGGCCAGCCCAGCACTTTTCCCGCCTGATGTTCGCTCACAACACCGGTGATGTGGTCATCGACCACCACTACCTCATCGACCAGACCCTGCCAGCTTGCGGCAAACATCCCGATCGTGGCCGAGCCGCAGCCGACGCGCATGCGCGCCTGTGTGTGACCATCGACGATGGGCGGCTTGCCAGCCTGAACGATCACCGTGGCACCGCCTTCGACCTCCAGCGCGACCGGCGCGCGGTTACACAGCGCCAGCAGCGTCTCGCAGGTGACGCGCCCCTCAGGCTTGGAGCCACCGGTGAGGTGATCCACCCCGCCCAGTGACAGCATCTGCGAGCCATATTCAGAGGTCACGACCAGCCCGATCGCCTCCCCCTTGGCGCGTACGACAGCGCCCTCACGTCCCAGATGGCGGTCGGTGTCGATCTTCACCTTGACCGAGCAATAGGAATAGATCGCCTCGGTCACGACGGTGACAAAATCCACCCCGTCAACCTCCCGGCTGACAATGAAAGGTGCGGGTTTGTAGTCGGGATAGGTCGTGCCCGCGCCGACCCCTGACAGGACCAGATCACCGGCAAGCGCACCGTCCCAGTCATCTGTGAGAAATGGCCTGACCTCGCCCCCATCGGCGATGCGCCGGTCCAGCACCGTGATCGGGTCGCAGCGGATAATCCTGCCGCCCTCATTGGCATAGCGGTCACAGGCCCCTGTCATGCCATCGGCGATATAGCACATGACGGGGCAGGCATCGCAGCGGATCTTCTCGGACCGCGCGCTCATCCCTGCGCCTGCCTGATCGCTGCCAGGACGCGATGCGGCAAGGCGGGCAATCGTGTCAGCCGCGCCCCGCTGGCATGCCGGATCGCGTTGAGAATTGCCGGTGCAGTCGGGATCAGCACATGCTCTCCCAGACCCTTTGCGCCCATCGGGCCTTCGGGGTCGGGCACCTCCAGCAGGATCGAGCGGATCCGGGGCATATCGCCCGTGGTGGGGATCAGGTAGTCATGCAGGTTCTCGGTCCGCCCGGGAATATATTCCTCCATCAACGCCATCCCGAGCCCTTGCGCGATGCCGCCCTCGATCTGGCCTTCAGCCAGTTGCGGGTTGATCACCCGGCCCAGATCATGGGCTGCCGTCATCTCAAGCACCTTGACCGTGCCCAGTTCCATATCGACCGCGACCATGGCGATCTGCGCGCCGTAGCCATAGACCGCGTAGGGAGAGCCCTGCCCGTCCTCATCCAGCGGCGTGGTGGGCGGATCATAGCTTTCCTGCGCCATCAGCACGTAGCCTTGCGCATTGGGCTCCAGGCGGTCGAGATCAATCCGGGCAGTCCCGGTCCCGTCGCGCACCACGATCTGCGTGCCCTCAAGGCTCAGCCGCGCATCTGCGCACTTGTTTGTCCGCGCAAGGATCTCCGCCCTCAGCGCTTTGCCCGCCCGCAGCGCGGCGGTGCCCGTCACGACTGTCTGGCGTGAGGCGGAGGTTTTGCCGCAATCAGGCGTGATGTCTGTATCCGGCCCTAACAAGGTAAAATCGCCGATATTGAGCCCCAACGCATCGGCGCAGATCTGCGTGATCACCGTGTTGGAGCCCTGCCCGATATCGGTGGCGCCCTGATGCAGGCACAGCCTGCCTTCGGCCGTCAGCCCCAGCCGGATCGTGGAGGGGTTGGGCAAGGCCGTGTTTCCGCAGCCATACCAGCAAGACGCGATCCCCACGCCGTAGCGCAGCCCGGAGGCGCCCTCGTTCATCTGATCCGCGCGGCGCAAGGCTTCCTGCCAGGGCGTCTTCAGCGCATCGAGACAGGCCCCGATCCCCACACCGTGCAGCCTCTGCCCACAAACCGAGCGCGCCCCGTCGCTGAGCGCATTGAGCCGCCGGAAGGCCAGCCTGTCCATCTCAAGCGCTGCCGCCAGATCATCATAGAGCACTTCCTGAATAACCGCCGCCTGCGGCACACCAAAGCCCCGGAACGCGCCGGAGACCGGGCCATTGGTGTGAATTGCAACGGTCTCGGCCCGGTAATTCGGCGTCAGATAGGGCCCGGAGGCATGCACAGGGACGCGCGTGGCCACAGTTGGGCCCCAGCTGGAATAGGGCCCGGTGTTGAAATGGCCGTCAAATGCCATTCCCGTGATCCGGCCTTCGGCATCGACCCCGATCTGCGCAGACATCTGCGCCGGGTGGCGCTTGGTGGTCGATTGCATCGATTCCGCGCGGGTGTAGACCATCCGGCAGGGCTTGCCGGTGCGCAGCGCCGCCAGACCGATCAGCGGCTGCAACGAGATATCCAGCTTGGAGCCAAAACCCCCTCCCGCCGCCGCCGGGATGATGCGGACCCGCTCAAGCGGCAGGCCCAGCAGCCGCGCGACATCCCCGCGGTCCATGGCCGGCGCTTGCGTGCAGGCGCGGATCACCAGCCTGTCGCCCTCCATCCAGGCTATCCCGGCCTCGGGTTCGATATAGGCATGCTCCACATAGCTGGTGGTCACCTCAGCGCGCGCCACATGCACAGCACCTGCCAGAGCGCGCCCTGCGCAGCCCCGCACAACGCGGCCCCGCGTCAGGACATTGTCGCGACGCGGGCCATAGACCGTACGCCCACCCTGCGCGGCTTGAGGATCCATCACCGGATCAAGCGGCTGCCAGCTGACAGGGAAGTCGTCCAGATCCAGCCTGTCGATCACATCGGGCGCGCCGACGACGATGGCCACCGCCTCGCCGCGCATCCGGGTCTCGGAGACGGCCAAAGCAGGCTGATCGGCAAAGGCGGGAAGGACCGAAAAGCTGTTCTCGCCCGCCAGATCGGCGGCTGTGAAGACCCGGACGCCATGCTGGCCAGCCCAGGCAGAGATATTGCCAAAGGTAAATTCCGCCGCGAACTCGGCGCTTCGAATGGCCCGCACCAACAGCATATCCGGGCGCGTCATATCGGCGCCGAAGGTCTCTGTGCCATCCAGCTTCGCAGCCCCGTCCAGACGGGCAATCCCGGCGCCCACCGCCTGCCCGGTTTCAGGCTCTAATGCGGGCCACTTCGCCCCTACCGACAGCACAGCATCAATGATCTTCGCGTAGCCCGTACAGCGACATAAAACGCCACTCAGCGCCTCTTCCACATCAGCGCGGCCGGGTTTTGGGTTTGCGTCCAGCAAGGCGCTGGCGGCCATCAACATCCCCGGCGTGCAGATGCCGCATTGCGCCGCACCGTGGCCCGCGAAGGCCTCTTGCAGCGCGCAAAGCCCCTCTTGCGACAGCGCCTCTACCGTTTCCACATGCTTGCCGCTGACCTGGCCCACGGGCGTCAGGCAGGCGCAGTGCAGTTTTGTGTCAATGCGTACGGAGCACGCCCCGCAATCGCCCGCATCACAGCCCGATTTCGTCCCCCGCAGGCCAAGATCATCGCGCAATACCTCGCTCAGACGCCGCGCGGGGCTGCAACCGACGGCGGCAGGCGCACCGTTGAGCCGAAAGGAGATGAGCCCGGCGCGCTTGTTCATCGCGCCATTTGCTCCGCCAGATCAGCCACGGCACGGCGCACAAGCACGCTCGCGCTGCCGCGCCTGTAGGCGGCATCGGCGCGGATATCGTCAATCGGCGCCAGATCAGGCTCGATCAGGCCGGGGGCCACGTGACTTGCGAGCTGGGATAGCGGCTTGCCCAACAAGGCGCGCTCCTGCGCTGGCATGCGCCGCGCGGTGGGCGCACAGGCGCCGACAGCGATCGCTGCCTGTCTGACCAGCCCGTCGATTGCCGACAGCCGCACGGCGACCATAACGATGGAGATCACCAGATAGCGGCGCGCACCGAGCTTTCTGAATTGTGACGCGCCATCCAGATCGGGAATGGTGACCGCTGACAGCAGCTCGCCCCGCGCAAGCGCCGTTCGTCTCGGGCCCAGCAGAAAATCGGCCAGCGGCAATGTACGGGTACCCTTCGCGCCCGCAAGCTCCACGCGGGCATCCAGCATCAGCAGCGGCGGCACACCGTCCGCTGCAGGAGAGGCGTTGCACAGATTGCCCGCGATGGTGCCCGCGTTCTGGATCTGGGCCGATCCCACCTCCCGCGCCGCCTGTTTCAACGCGTCGAAAACCGGCGGCAGATCGGCCGCAAGAATATCGCTCCAGCTCGCGGCACCACCGATGCGCCAGCCATTGCGCGCGCGCGTTATCCCGCCCATGCCCTCGATAGCCGTCACGTCCAGAATGGAGCCGCTCAATGCCTTGGCTTGCGTGGCGGCAAACAGATCGGTGCAGCCGGCGGCGACGGTCACGTCATCCCGGGCGGCGATAGCAATCGCCTCTGACAGGCTCTGCGGGCGGAAATATTCACTCATGTCAGGACCTGCTCACACGTGACACCCAAAGGGCCGGATCGTTGGCATACAAACAGAGTTGAGGCCGCGCGCCGCCATCTGTCAATATTGAAATTGGGGCTTGCTCCCCGCAAAACAGCTCCTAATGCTGGCTCAATGGACAAACGTCTGTCGCCAGCGCCACCCCCTTACCAGCTTGAAGAGCAAGTGGGCTTCTTGCTGCGCCGCGCCACACAGCGCCATCTGGCGATTTTCTCGCGGCATCTGGCCTGTCTGACACCCACGCAATTTGCCGCTCTGTCAAAGCTGTGCGCGCTTGGGCCGCGGTCACAAAATGCGCTTGGCCGGGCGACCGCGATGGATGCGGCGACGATCAAGGGTGTGGTGGACCGGTTGCGGGCAAAAGGGCTGGTCGAGGCCAGTCGCGATGATGCCGACCAGCGGCGCCTGACCCTGTCGGCCAGTGCGGCGGGGATGGCCCTGATGCACAGTTGCACCGAGGCGGCCCTGCAGATCTCGGACGAGACTTTGGGGCCGCTCGATCCGGAGGAACGGGCGCAATTTCTCGGCCTGCTGGCGCGGCTCGGCTGATCAGACGCCCAGATGGCGCCGCAGCCGTTCAGGGGCGGCTTGCAACTCGGCGCCGCTGATCTCGTCAAGGTTGCGCCCGCCCTCAATCACCACCACCCGGTCGGCCAGCGCCAGAATCGCATCGAGCTTTTGTTCCACCAGCAGCACCGCGACGCCCTGAGTGCGCATCTGGACAATTACCTCGCGAATGGTCGCAATCATCGAGGGCTGCAAGCCTTCCGTAGGCTCGTCCAGCAAGAGCAGATCAGGCTCTATACATAGCGCGCGGGCGGTGGCGAGCATCTGTTGCTCTCCGCCTGACAGGGTCTGGGCCTGCTGGCCCATCCGCTCGCGCAGGCGGGGGAACAGATCCAGTACCCGTTCGCGCGTGGCCCGGGGCTTGCCGCGCACCATCAGCCCGATCTCGAGATTTTGCGCTACCGTGAGTTCTGAAAACAGCCTGCGGCCTTGCGGGATATAGCCCACTCCCCGGCCCGGCACATCATGGGCGTGCAGATCGGACAGGACCGTGTCGCCCAGCGTAATCGTGCCCGCATCCGCGCGCAAAAGCCCCATGATGGCCTTCAGCGTCGTCGTCTTGCCCGCGCCATTGCGGCCCACCAGACAGGTGATCTGACCCGGCGCGGCCTGCAGATGCAGATCGCGCAGGACCGGCGCGGTGCCATAAGAGACATCGAGCCCCCTGATCTCCAGCATCACCCGACCCCCAGATAGGCCGCCTGCACGGCGCGATCGGCGCGGATCTCATCGGGCCTCCCTTCGGCGAGCACCTCCCCGAAATTCAGCACAGTGATCCTGTCTGCCAGCTCCATGACAACGCCCATATTATGCTCGATCAGCAGGATCGTGGTTTGCGGCACCAGATCGCGGATCAGCGCGTTGAACTGCGCGATCTCGCCCTCCGACAGACCCTGCGTCGGCTCATCAAGGATCAGCAGCCGGGGTTTCTGGGCCAGACCCATGGCGATCTCCAGCAGGCGTTGATGGCCATAGCTCAGATCGCCAGCGATCTCATTTGCGCGTGCCTCCAGCCCGACACGTGCCAGCGCCTCACCCGGTGCCAGTCCGCTCTTGCCAGCCGCAAGCGCGATATTCTCGCGCAGCGACAGCCGGGCGAAAATCGAGGTGATCTGGAATGTATAGGCCATGCCCAGCTTCACACGGGCATGGGCCGGAAGCTGGGTGATTTCGCTGCCGCCAAAGCTGATCTGCCCGGCGCTTGGGGCAATCCGGCCGATCAACAGCGACACGAATGTGGTCTTGCCCGCGCCATTTGGTCCGATCAGCGCGCGGATCTCGCCCTGGGGCAGGTCGAAATCAACATTATCCACAGCCGTCAGCCCGCCAAAGCTGCGCGACAGAGCGCGGGTGGAAAGCAGCAGGCTCATGGCAGCCACCGCCACAGTTTCGTCCGTAGAACACCGGCAATACCGAAGGGCGCAAAGAGCGTTACAATGACCAGAACGACGCCCGCGACCAGCATATAGGCGTTGGTGATCCCCGAGGAGAGGTCGATCAGATAGAACATGAACAAGGCCCCCAGAAACGGGCCGATCACCGTGCCCGCCCCGCCCAGAAGCACCCAGAGCAGCGGAAAGATCGAATATTGTACGGTTGCAAATGTGGCCCCCGCATAGCCAAAGAGCAGCCCGTAAAAGGCCCCCGCCGCAGCGCAGATTGTGCCGGAGATCACCAGCGACGCCAGCTTGTAGCGAAACACATCATAGCCCAGCAGCTGCGCGCGTTCCTCGTTTTCCCGGATCGCCACGAAGACCCGGCCCACAGGATGCCGCACGACCCACAGGCAGATCAGCATGACACAGGCAAACAGGATCAGCGCGGCCAGGTAGCGGTTTTGCGGCGCTGTCAGATCGATCCCCCAGAGCACGCGCTGCGCCTGCGCAATCGCAAACCCCTCATCACCGCGCGTCCAGCGGCCTGCCAGCAAGATGGTCAGATAGCCCGCTTGCGCAAACATCAGCGTGACGATCATGAAGGCCACCCCCGCCGTGCGCAGCGCCAAAAGCCCCACAACACAGGACAGCGCCGCGCCCGCAGCAATTCCCGCGATCAAGGCAGGCGCAGGCGTGAAGCCCAGATGACGGATACTCAGCGCCATGCCATACATGCCTGCGGCAAAAAACATCGCATGCCCAAGGCTGAGCAGACCGGTATAGCCGAAGGTGATGTTGTAGCCGATCGCGAAGCTCGCCAGCACCATGACCCGCGCCAGATTGCCGTGGTGATAGGCGGGCAGTATGAAATTCAGCCCAAGCAGCGCCAGCAGCAGCCCGCCATGCAGTACGATGATCTTGGCGTTGTAGCTCATGCGGCGCGGTGTCCAAACAGCCCCTGCGGGCGGAAGACCAGCACGAAGGCCACCAGCAGCGTGGCCACGATCTTGGCCAATGTGGGTGAGAAGAAGACCGAGATGATCCCGTCGCTCAAGCCGATGAACAAGGCTGCGAGGATCGTGCCCGGCAAGCTGCCCAGCCCGCCAATGATCACCACGATAAAGGCCAGCAGCAAGGCGTCCCCGCCCATCAGGTAATGCGCCTGCTGGATCGGCACGATCAGCACGCCTGCCAGTGCCGCAAGCCCCGCGCCGATGCCAAAGACCATTGCATAGACCCTTTCGACGGGGATGCCGAAGGCCTGCGCGGTCTCGCTGTCTAGCTGCGTGGCCCGCATCACAAGGCCGATCCGGCTGTAGCGCAGAATGAGCCAGACCCCCGTCAGGATCGCGGCGGCAGCGGCGATGACAAAGAGCTTGTAGGAGGTGATCGACAGCCCCCATGGCCAGAACAGCGCCAGCCCCTCCGCGCCCCATTCCACCCATGGCAGGGCGATCCGCGTGTTGAACGGGGCCACAACCGGCCGCGCATCGGCGCCGTAGCTCATCAAGGTGACCTGCTGGATGATATAGAGCAGCCCGATGGTGGCCACGATGGTCCGCTCCGGGTCATAGTCGATATGGCGCAGGATCGTCATATCTGCAGCAGCTGCCAGAAGCCCCACGGCCACGGGTGCCACGATTACCGCTGCGATGAACGCCAGTTGCGGCCCGCCACCGACCAGCCCTGTCACCCACCACGCGATCACGGCACCCAGCATGTAGAATTCGCCATGGGCCACGTTGACGACCCGCATGACGCCGAAAACAAGGCTCAGCCCCGAGGCGATCAGCGCCAAAACGGCGGCCAGCACCAGCCCCTCAAGGGTTGCGAGCATCAAGAAAGGGCCGAAATCCATGATATGCCTTCAGATATGGCCCAAGAGCCCACTCAACTCAGAAGCTCTGCGTGGTGTAGTCGACCTCATCTTCATAGAGCGTGTCTTCGATGCTGGCCGTATGGGCCACGACCAGCCTGCCCTGCGTCACCTTGGAGATATATTGCGGCCCGAAAACCTGATGGGTCTTGCCGTTGAACAGTTTTGCGCCCTGGGGATGCTCATTGGACTGCTCCATCGTGCTCATCGCCTCGACGGCCTCGATCAGCGCCTGGCGATCCTGCGGCCCGGCATAACCCGAGGCTTCCATGCCCGCCTTGATCACATGCAGGGTTTCCCAGCAGCCAAACATATGCGCATAGGTTGAGACATCCCGCGGGTCATTGATCGCCGCGCCATTCTCATCAATACCGATGGCCGCGCGGTAGTATTTGTCATATTCAGATTGATCAGCCTGCGCATAGCGCGGCATGCCTTCCCAGAAATAGGTGCCTTCGAGAAACTCCAGCCCGGGGCTGGCCAGATCTACCGCTTCCAGACTGTCGATAAAGCCGAAGATCTCCGGGCTGCTGGGGCCGAAGAACTCTCCCATTTCCTTGACGAAGGTCAGCACGGCAGGGCCGACCATGACGTGATAGATCACTTCCGTATCGCGCGGGATCCGGGGGAAGTATTTGGTAAAAGAGGTCTCTGTGGGCGGGATCGCGATCTGCGCCAGGACCTGCCCGCCCTGCGCTTCGATCGCGGCAGAGAAAAAGTCGCGGTGATCATGGCCAAAGGCGAAATCGGGGAAGATCATGGTGACCTTCTTTCCCAAAGTCTCGCTCACGAAAGGTGCCATGGCCTGGACTTGCGATTTCACATCCGTGATGCCCGGCTGGATCGTCCAGCGATTGAGCGCGCCCGAGGCGACGTGATGGCCCTCCGAGACCACGAAATAGGGCATCTTCAACTCGCCCGCGCGGGGGGCGGCGCCGATGACTACATGGCTGAACAAGGTCCCGAAGGCGATGTCGCATTTATGCTGGTTGGCGAATTTCTCCACGACTTCCGCGCCGCGCTTGGCGTCGGTGCCATCATCCTCGATCACGAACTCGACGGGTCGTCCGTTTATGCCGCCCTCCTCATTGATCTTCTTCAGCGCCGCCTGCGAGGTCCGGTCATACCAGCGTCCGTAAGACGCACCGATGCCAGTGGCATGTTTTTGAAAGCCTATCCGAATGGGCTGCGCGCTCTGCGCCCCCGCATAACGCGTCCAGAGCGGCAGCGTCGCCGCGCCCGCGCCCAGTGTCTTGAGTGCCGTGCGGCGTGAGAATTTATCTGGCTTGGTCATGGTCGAAGGCCCCGTTTATCGCATTTTCTCAAACTGGAAACAGTCTGGCTTTGCCTACAGGGATTGTCCAGTTGTTTGCCGTCATGACCGCTCAGACCCCGCGCGGGGCCGCCAGAAGCCAAAGCCCGAAGATCGTATAGGCGACCATCATGATGCTGAGCGGCAGATGACTGAGCAGCGCGCGCCTGTGATCGTGGCTGCGGCTTTCGCTGCGGCCATGAAAGACCCGCAGGCTGATCGCATGCGACAGCATGATCGCGCAGATATGGCCAAGAACCACCGCGCCCGCCTGGGTCAGCCAGATCATCCGGACGCTGGAGAGCTGGTTGAAAGAGCCCGCCGTTACAATCACATGGCACAGATCCGTCGCCTTGCAGAAGAATTCGGCCACATATTGAATATCAATCAAAAACCCCGAGAAGTAATGTCCCACATGATAGCCCAGTGCGATTGGCAGCAGCGCGGGGGCCTGGGCCCGAAACATCTCGCCACTGCGCGCTGGCGCGCGGGCCAGCCGCGCGCCCAGCCAGATCACCGCCCAGAAGATCGCGATGAGCGCCACGATAGACAGCGCCAGCCCCCCCAGCGTTTGCCACACCAACCCGGAGCGTCCGGGAAATTCCAACGGGTTGACGCCGATCAGACCCATCCACCAGAAGGTCTCGTTCAGCCCGTCGAAACTGCCAACTGCCAGCAGCGTGATCATGAAAATCGCGAGACTGATGGACGGCGAGGGCAGCGCGAGACTGCGAAAGCCCGGAAATCCCAGCTTCAGCCCGCGCGGATACCAGCTTGTGACGGCGACCCGTGCATAGGCGTCGAGCGCCACGCTCAGCCCCTCTGCCCGGCGCAGCCAAACGGGGCCGCACAGGACCATGCCCATGAAATGCACCGACCAATAGCACGCCACCATCAGCGCCAGCCTTTCCGGGTCCTTGGGGGCGGGATGGGCCAGCAATACGGCGGCAAAGGCGAGAAAACAGATCCAGCCAATCCAATGGCCCAAATCAGCCCGCAGCGACAGCACGGGACGCAGACCGAGCCGGGTCAGAACAGCATATGGCCCCGACCACGGGTTGAGGAAGCGCCACAGATTGCCAAACAGGCCCTGAATGACGAATAAGAGCACCCAAAGCAGGGTCCAGATTGCCATGGGCAGCGGGTTGCGGTTTGGATCATGGGATCCGGTAAAACCGGCAGTGATCAGCGCCAGCATGGCGATAAATGACAGCGTGCTCGGCACGGCCGGGCCGGGCCAGCGCGGGATGGCAGAGACCGAAAAAGGCCGAAACAGAGCCTGAAGCGCGGATGCGGGCAGGAACAGCACCAGCAAAACCGTGACAAACACGCTCACCGCGCCTCCGATGATAAAAAACGTTGTGGGCAGCAGCAATATGAACCCGCCCTCGGACGCATGCGCCCCGGCGCGCGTCGCGAGCAGGCAGATGGGCAGGGCAAGGGCAATCAGGCGGGCCATGGCGCAACTATCTGGGGCTCGGATCAAATTGCAATCGCGAAACCTGTCCTGAGACGCGCAGCGTTGACAAACCATCGCCAGTGCGGAAATCATTTGTCTACCCATGATCCCCCCGAAAACGCCTCAGCCGAAATGTCGACCTGATGAAAGCCTGCCGATGAAAAACCCCCAGCCCGGTCAGGTCATTGGCGTCGATGTCGGCGGCACGTTCACCGACCTGATCGCGATGGATCAGGCGACGGGTCAGGTGCGGCTGTCGAAAGTGCCCTCCACGCTCGACAATCAGGCCTTCGGGGTGATGGATGCGATCGATCAGGCCGGGATCTCTCTGGCGCAGACCGATCTGATCGTCCATGGCACCACGACGACCACCAATGCTGTGCTCGAACGCAAGCTGTCGCGCACCGGCCTGATCACAACGCAGGGGTTTCGCGATGTTCTGGAGCTTGGGCGGCGCACACGGCCCCAGGCCTATGGCATGAAAGGCGTGTTCGAGCCGATTATCCCGCGCGATCTGCGCCTTGAAGTGCCCGAACGGATGGATGCGCAGGGAAAGATCGTCACCGCACTTGATGAAGCCGCGGTCGCGCAGGCCGGGCAGGCGCTGCTGGCGGCGGGTTGCGTCTCTGTCGTGGTTCATTTCCTGCATTCCTACGCCAACCCGACCCATGAGCAGCGCTGCGCCGACATCCTGCGCGGCTTCTGGCCCAACACCTATATCACCATGGGCCATGCCTTGCTTCTGGAGAGCCGCGAATTCGAGCGCGGCGTGACAGCCGCCGTCAACGCGTCAGTGCAGCCCTTGCTGGCGCGCTATATCGCGCGGCTTGCCGACGAGCTTGGCAAGGCTGGCTACACCCGCGATCTGCTGGTGATGAACGGCAATGGGGGCATGGTCTCTTCCGGCAAGGTGGCCCGGCATGCGGCCAAAACGGTGATGTCCGGACCGGCCTCCGGCGTTATGGCTGCGGCTTACACGGGGCGCGCGGCGGGTATTACGGAGCTGATCACCTATGATATGGGCGGGACCTCGACCGATGTGGCCCTGATCCGGGATGCGGAGCCGTCCGTCTCCAACGAGATCGAGATCGAATATGCGATGCCGATCCATGTGCCCATGGTTGATGTGCGCGCCGTGGGCGCCGGGGGAGGCTCCATCGTGACGGTCAATGCGGCCGGGCTGCTGGAGATAGGCCCGCAAAGCGCAGGCGCGCGGCCCGGGCCCATTTGCTACGGCCATGGCGGGACAGAGCCCACGATCTCTGACGCGAATATGCTTCTGGGCAGGCTCGATCCGGGAAAACTGAGCGCCGCTGCCCGCGACATTTCCGTGACCGATATAGAGGCGATATTCGAGGCCAGGCTCGGGCGCAGGCTGGGGCTCGACCCTTATGCGACGGCCCAGGCCGCGATCCGGCTGGCCAATATCAAGATGGCGGGCGCGATCCGCATGGTATCGGTCTCTTTAGGTGCCGATCCGCGCGATTTCGCATTGTTCGCCTTTGGGGGTGCCGGGCCACTGCATGCCAGCGCATTGGCGCGCGAGCTCGCCGTACCGCGTGTTGTGGTCCCGGCCCGTCCGGGCATCACCAACGCGGTGGGCTGTCTGGTGGCCGATCTGCGCCATGACTTCGTGCGGACGCTCAACACACCGCTGGACGCGCTTGATATGGCGCAACTGACAGCGATCCTGGCCGCGCAGGAGGCCGAGGGCCGCGCCTTGATCGCGGCCGAGCGGATCGAGATCAGCCACATACGGGTCCAGCGCTCTGTCGATATGCAATTTCTGGGCCAGACCCACCTGATCCGCGTGCCGCTTGACGACACACAGATGGACCGCGCAGCACTGCGCGCCCGGTTTGATGAGGTCTATTTCGCCCGGTTCAGGACCCGGCTCGATGGGATTGCTGCAAATCTGGTCAATGTGAATGCCTCGGTAATCGGCACCCGCGCCGCACTTGATCTATCGCGCCTGATTGACCCGTCAGGGCAGCGCGCGACCCTGGCAGAGGCACAAAGCGGCACGCGTGAGGTGTATTTCGACGGCAAGGCGCAGCCCGCACCGATCTACTGGCGCGACCACCTGCCAGCGGCTTTCGCCCTGCCCGGCCCCGCCGTGATAGAGCAGATGGACACAACCATCCTGATAGAGCCCGGCGATACCGCCCGAAGCGACGCGCAGGGCAATATCATCATCACGCTGGGAGCCTGCGGATGAGCATTGATCCCGTCACATTGTCGGTCATTCAGGCCGGGCTGCAACTGGTCTGCGACGAGATGGATCTCAGCTTCTCACGCGCCGCCTTCTCGCCGGTGATCGCCGAGGCCAATGACCGCTCTGACGGGATCTATGATGCGGCCGACGGCGCGTTGATCGCCCAAGGCGCGGGCGGTCTGCCGGTCTTTGTGGGCACCATGCAATATTCCACCCGCACCCTGATCGAGATGATCGCGCAGGGTCGTGTGGCCGCGCCACAGCCAGATGATATCTATATCGTCAATGATCCCTATCTGGGCGGGACGCATCTGATGGATGTCCGCTTTGCCCGGCCCTATTACCGCAACAATGAGATCTTTTGCTGGCTGTCCAACACTGGCCATTGGCCCGATACGGGCGGCGCTGTGCCGGGCGGGTTCTCGGCGTCTGCCACCTCGGTCGAGCAGGAAGGGCTGCGCCTGCCGCCCGTGCGATTGTTCAAGCAAGGTGTGCTGGATGAGGAGATCTACGCCATCATCTGCTCGAACATCCGCGTGGCAGACCAGCGCATCGGCGATGTGAAGGCGCAAGCCGCCGCCCTTCTGGTCGGAGAGGAGCGGCTCAACGCGCTTCTGGACCGCTACGGTGACGAGATCGTCCGCGCAGCCATTGCAGAGCTGCGTGGCCGTGCAAAACAGCAGATGCAAAATTTCATCGCCGGGATCCCCGACGCCCCGATGCAGGCGCAGGCTTTTGTTGACAGTGACGGCGTGGTGGACGCGCCGCTGGCAATCAATCTTGCCATAAACCGGCAGGATCAGAGCCTGATTTTCGATTTTGCAGGCTCCAGCGGCCCTTGTGCGGGGCCGATGAATTCGGTCCGGGCGACGACGCTGTCCTCCGTCTATCTGGCGATGCGCCATATCTTCCCCGAGGTGCCGATCAGCGCCGGCGCCTTCGAGCCGCTTCAGGTGACAGGGCTGGAGGGCACGTTTCTGGATGCGCAATATCCCCGCCCTGTCTCAGGATGCGCGGCAGAGGTCTCACAACGTATCGCGGAGGCGGTGTTTGCGGCGCTTGTGCGCGCCCTGCCCGAACGCGTCACCGCGGCCCCGGCTGGCACGTCAGGCAATTTCGCGCTTGGCGGATTTGATCCCGAACGGGGGCGCAACTACGTGATGTACCAGCTGTCTGGCGGGGGGTATGGCGGCAATAGCGATCATGACGGGCTGAGCAATGGGTGCTCGACCATCGGTATCTCCAAGGCGCCCCCTGTCGAGATCATGGAGCAGGCCTTCCCCGTGCTCTACCGCCGCTACGCACTGCGCGAGGGCTCGGGTGGCGCGGGAGAGCATCGCGGCGGGTTCGGGCTGGACTATGAGCTGGAGCTGCGCCGCGGCACGGCCCTGGCAAGCTTTGTGATGGATCACGGCCGCACCGGCCCGCAAGGCGTGCTGGGCGGTGCCGATGGCGCGGTCAATGAGGTGACCGTGTGGCAGGACGGGCAACCCCATATCCCACAGCACTTGTCCAAGGAGCAGGACATCCCGCTGTGCGCCGGAGACCGCGTGCATGTGCGCACGCCGGGCGGTGGTGGCTATGGCGACCCTGCCAGGCGCGATGCGCAGGCCGTCGCGCGCGATGTGGCGTTGGGCTACTACACCGAGGCAGAAGCACGCCGGCTCTTTGAGCGCTACAAGGGGTAGCCCGCGCGCTATCGGGGCTGGTCAATGCCGCCGGATAAGACTAGCCCTGAGCGGCAGAGCACTGGGGGACAGGATGAATTTGCTGCAAGTGGCGTCGCTGCTGATCGTGTTGGCGGCAGCTTTCGGGACGATAAACTACCTGTTTCTCAAACTGCCCTCGGCGATTGGCATCCTGATTGTCTCTCTCCTGGCCTCTATGGGCGTGATGGGGCTGGACCTGCTGTGGCCTGCCTTGGGCATGGCCAATCAGGTGCGCGGCGTGGTGACATCCATCGATTTCTCCGAGGCATTGCTGGAAGGCATGCTCGGCTTGCTGCTCTTTGCAGGGGCGCTGCACGTCAAGCTGAGTGATCTGCGCCAGGAATGGACCGTGGTCTTCCTGATGGCCACAATCGGCATTGGTCTGTCGACCCTGATTGCCGGTGTCGGGTTTTCATGGATCACCGGCATGCCGGTTTTGATTGCGCTTGTCTTTGGCGCGCTGATCTCGCCCACCGACCCTGTTGCGGTGCTGGGCGTGTTGCGGCAGGCCAATCTGAAGAAATCCATGGAGACCAAGATCGCGGGCGAAAGCCTGTTCAATGACGGGGTTGGCTATGTGGTGTTTCTGGTCCTTGCAGGGATCGCCTTTCCCGCCGATGACCATCACGGATCGGGCCTTGGCGGTGCCGCGAGGCTGTTTTTTCAGGAGGCGGGCGGCGGCGCGCTTCTGGGGATCGGGCTTGGCTGGCTGACCTTTCGGGTAATGCGGCGGATCGATGATTATGCGCTGGAAGTGCTGATCACGCTGGCGCTGGCTTTTGGTGGCTATTCGCTGGCCGTCTGGTTGCATGTCTCCGCACCGATCATGGCAGTTTGCGCCGGGCTTTTGATCGGCGATGTCGGCACAAAATACGGGATGAGTGAGACCACCCGGCAATATGTGGAAGGGTTCTGGTTTCTGATCGACGAGATCCTGAATGCGGTGTTGTTTTTGATGATCGGGTTTGAGGTCTTTGCCGTGGCCTTCTCGCTCGATGCATTTGTTGCGGGGGTTTTGGCGATTGGCCTGTCACTGCTCGCGCGGTTTGCGGCCGTTTTGGTGCCGGTGATGATCCTCAGACCGTTCAGGGAATTCTCCGCGGGCGTAGTCCCGATCATGACATGGGGCGGGCTCAAAGGGGGAATTTCGGTCGCATTGGCCCTGTCGCTGCCTGAAAGTGAGTGGAAACCGCTTATTCTGACGGCAACTTATGTGGTGGTCATCTTCTCGATCATCGTGCAGGGTCTGAGCGTTGCACCGCTGGCGCGTCGCGTCGGGCGGGAGCCGGATCTAATGTAGAGCCCGCAAAGCGGGCAAGACCAGTGAGGGAGATTGATATGTCACTGATGAAAATGGCCACAAAAGTCGCGATTGGCTTTGCCGTCGCAAAAGGTTTGCAGAAAATGACCCAGTCGGGCGGGCTTGGCAAAATGGCCGAAGGTATGCGCGGCGCAACGCAGGGCTCGGCCGGTGGAGGCCTGCCCGGTGGCGGCGGTCTGGGTG
>CAYGUB010000029.1:0-17181 GCA_964352845.1 uncultured Rhodobacterales bacterium
CTTTGTCCTATACCCCTACATCGCCGTTTCTCACGAATCGAACTCACCGATGCCCGTTTCGCCAATCGCAGAACAAAGCGCGATCTGCTTGTGTCAGATTTGTGCCAATAGGAAACATGCGTTCCTGCATCGTTCTGCAAAAGTCTACATTTACCTGCATAGCAAGTACCTTTGCCTGTTGCTGTTTTTACTGGGGTTCCGTATGTCCGGCGGTGGGACACCCTTCCCCAACGAAGGGCATTTATCTGGAAGGATAGTCAGATGAGCACGACCATACCGGCCACGCGGCCAGATAATCCGCGTTTTTCCTCGGGCCCTTGCGCCAAACCCCCTACATTTTCGCTCGATAAGCTCTCGGGTGCGCCGCTTGGCCGCTCCCACAGGGCAGCTATTGGCAAGGACAAGCTGAAAGCCGCGATCGAGCGGACGAGGGAGATCCTGAAAATTCCCGCAGATTACCGGATCGGCATCGTTCCCGCCTCAGACACGGGCGCCTATGAGATGGCGATGTGGACCCTGCTGGGCGCGCGCCCTGCCCAAATGGTTGCATGGGAAAGCTTCGGCGCGGGTTGGGTCACCGACGCGGTCAAGCAGTTGAAGATAGAGCATAGCGTCCACACTGCCGATTATGGCGAGATCGTCGACATGGCCGCGCTGGATTACGACAAGGACGTCTGCTTCACCTGGAACGGCACGACCTCGGGCGTTCGGATGCCCTCCGGCGACGCGATCCCGGCTGACCGCGCAGGCCTGACGCTGTGCGATGCGACCTCTGCCGCTTTCGCGATGGATCTGCCCTGGGACAAGCTGGATGCGACCACATTCTCATGGCAAAAAGTGCTCGGCGGGGAGGCCGCGCATGGCGTTTTGATCCTTGGCCCGCGTGCCGTTGAGCGGCTGGAAAGCTATACGCCCCCATGGCCGCTGCCCAAGATCTTCCGTCTGACCAAGGGTGGCAAACTGATTGAGGGTATCTTCGAGGGGGCTACGATCAACACGCCCTCCATGCTCTGTGTCGAGGATTATCTCTTCGCGCTCGACTGGGCCAAATCCGTGGGTGGTTTGACCGGCCTGATCGCGCGCGCCGACGCCAATGCAAAAGCCATCGCCGATTTCGTGGCCGGGACGCCATGGATCGACCATCTGGCGACCGACCCGGCCACGCGGTCGAACACATCCGTCTGCCTGAAGTTCACCGACGAGCGCATCACCGACGGTGCGGCTTTTGCCAAAGCGGTTGCCAAACGTCTGGAGGCCGAAGGCGTCGCCTATGATATCGGCGCCTATCGCGACGCCCCGCCGGGTCTGCGCATCTGGTGTGGCGCGACCGTCGAGACCGCCGATATCGAGGCGCTGCTGCCCTGGCTTGCGCATGCATTCGAGACCGAAATCGCCGCCCAAACCGCTGGCTAGGTAGATGTACAAATTGCCCATTGGGCGGTTTTGACGTGCTGCAAATTATACAAAACACATGAAAGGGATCCAACATGGCCCCCAAAGTACTCGTCTCTGACAAACTCTCTGAAACGGCTGTTCAAATCTTCCGGGACCGCGGAATCGATGTCGATTTCATGCCCGATCTTGGCAAGGACAAAGACAAGCTGCTCTCCATCATTGACCAATATGACGGGCTCGCGATCCGATCTGCGACCAAGGCAACCGAGAAATTGATCAATGCTGCCAGTAACTTGAAGGTCATCGGTCGCGCCGGAATCGGCGTCGATAACGTGGATATTCCGGCTGCCTCCGAGAAGGGCGTCATCGTGATGAACACGCCCTTCGGCAACATGATCACCACGGCGGAACATGCCATTGCTATGATGTTTGCCGTGGCCCGCCAGATCCCCGAAGCCTCCGCCTCCACCCATGCAGGCAAGTGGGAGAAGTCGAAATTCATGGGGGTCGAGCTGACCGGCAAGACCCTTGGCGTGATCGGCGCGGGCAATATCGGCGGCATCGTTTGTGAGCGCGGCGTGGGCCTGCGCATGAAGGTGATCGCCTATGATCCCTTCTTGTCGGAGGAGCGCGCCACCAAACTGGGCGTGACCAAGGTAGAGCTTGACGAGCTCCTCCAACGCTCTGATTTCATTACACTTCATGTGCCGGCGACGGATAAGACGCGCGGCATGATCTCCGCCGAAAACATCGCCAAGATGAAGAAGGGCGTGCGGATCGTGAACTGTGCGCGGGGCGGTCTGGTGGACGAGGACGCTCTGGCCGAGGCGCTCAGATCGGGCCATGTCGCGGGTGCCGCCTTCGATGTTTTCGCTGTCGAACCCGCCACTGAGAGCCCGCTGTTCAACCTGCCCAATGTCGTCGTCACTCCGCATCTGGGCGCGGCCACAACGGAGGCGCAAGAGAATGTCGCGCTGCAAGTGGCGGAGCAGATGTCGGACTATCTTCTGACCGGTGCAGTCTCCAACGCGCTGAATATGCCTTCTGTTACAGCAGAGGAGGCGAAGGTGATGGGTCCCTGGATCAAGCTGGCCGAGCATCTCGGCGCGTTTATCGGCCAGATGACCTCCGAAGTGATCAAGGAGATCGTGATCACCTATAACGGCGCAGTCTCCGCCATGAACCTTGAGGCGCTGAACTGCTCTGTGGTGGCCGGTATCATGAAAGTGGTGAACCCGGATGTGAACCTCGTCTCCGCGCCGGTGATTGCCAAGGAACGCGGTGTGAAGATCAGCACCACGACACAAGATAAGTCAGGCGTTTTCGATGGTTACATCAAGGTAGAGGTCGTCACTAATCTGCGCCAACGCTCCGTTGCGGGGACCGTATTCTCCGATGGCAAGCCGCGTTTTATCCAGATCAAAGGGATCAATATCGACGCAGAAATCGGTCAACACATGGTCTACACGACCAATAAGGACGTGCCCGGCATCATCGGCGCCTTGGGGCAGACCATGGGGGCCAATGGCGTCAATATCGCGAACTTTACCCTTGGGCGGTTGGCTGCGGGCGATGAGGCGATTGCGCTGCTCTATGTCGACGAGCCGGTGCCCGACAAGGCGCTCAAGGATCTGATCGCGACGGGCCTGTTCCAGCAGGTCGATGCGCTGTCCTTTGACGTCTGATGATCTATGCGATCGGCGATATTCATGGGCAGCTTGCGATGTTGCAAGCCGCCCATTCCCGGATTGCGCAGGATCAGGGTGGCGAGGCCCATGCCCCAGTTATCCATCTGGGCGATCTGACCGATAGAGGCCCGCAGAGCCGCGAGGTGATCGACTACCTCATGGACGGTATCGCGCGCGGCGCGCCGTGGCATGTCATCAAGGGCAATCATGACCGGATGTTTTGCTATTTCATGCGCGAGCCTTCCCAGGCCGATCACATCCTGCGGCCCGATCTCACATGGCTCCACCCGCGGCTTGGCGGGCAGACAACGCTGAATTCCTACGGTGTAGAGACGGACGGGCGCAGCCCGGAGCAGATCCACGATGATGCGCTTAGGGCCGTTCCAAAGGCGCATCTGGAGTTTCTGGAAACGCTGCCGCTCAGCCATGGCACCGATGATCTGATGTTCGTTCATGCAGGCGTTAACCCAGAGGTTGGGCTCGACGCGCAGCTTGAAGATGATCTGCTCTGGATCCGCGATCCGTTCCTGCTAGACCCTGTCCGCTATGACCGCCTGATTGTGCATGGCCATACGGTTGTGGATGCGCCTCAGCATCACGGCAACCGGGTCAACCTCGATACGGGCGCAGGTTATGACAAACCCCTGACCGCCGCTGTTTTTGAAGGTCGTGACTGCTGGATCCTTGAGCCCGCGGGTCGGCGAAAACTAGACCCTAATCCTTACGAATAACGCCTGTAACCGCGGCTGCCCCAAGGGCTGTGACCAGCCAGCCGATCCCTTTGGCAATCCAGCGCAGCCACCAACCCATGCGGCCCCATTCGGAACGTGAGGTCGATGGCGCCCAGGCGCTTTCCTGACCCAGTGAGACAATCGGGATCACCAGATCGGCAGCATAGGCAAACCCGTTGAACGTCTCCCAGTCGCGGCCCGCTTGATCGGCCTGCGCCCAGAAAGCACCAGGATTGTCCGGGTGGCTTCGGGTTGCGGCGATCCAGTCTTTCGAGATGAGGATCGGCGCCGCATTGGGTGTCATATCTCCGGCCGCCCAGGTCCGCTCAAAGAACAGGCCAAGCGATGCGATCAGGGCGACGGCCACGATCACAGCCCGGCCCGGACGGTAGCCATAGCCGATGGTCCAGCGCAGCACGCGGTCTGTCACCATCGACGCCGCCCGCCAGATCCATGGCCGCCCGCGCAGCTTTGACAGGCGGCGGTTCTCGGCCATAAGCAGCGCCTCCTTGCGCATCAGGACCGTGCGGGCATCATTGCGGTGGCCCAGCCGGGTCAGGACATAGGCCAGCTGCTCATAGGGTTGCGCGACAAATGGCGTATCGGGTGGGCGACGTTCCAGCCATTCAAGACGTGCCTGAATGTTGGTATCGGTGTGACGAGAGAAATCGGAGTACTGAAACCCGTCCAGCCGGATTGGATAGGAGGCACCGGGCCCGATAGGCTCATCCTTCAGCCGGGCCACCTGAGCGCCTGCAAGGTTCACGATGCCGCGTGAAATCTGGTTGTCCTTCAGGTAGAGAATTCCGCCGATCCTGGCCCGCGCAAGGCTCAGCGCCATGTCGCCGCCATGCTCCTCTGTCGCTCCGAAGATTGACGAGGCCATTGGATCACCGGGCGGGGAGATCGCCGTATTGGTCAGGAAGAAATCATGCTCGACCCGGACGGAGGAAAAGAACAAAAGACCCGTCGCGGTGAGCGTCGTTACAGTGTCTGAATAAGGGTAATTGCCCAGAAAGACAGAGCCACTGACCTGCAGCGACGGGGCGAAGATTGCATCTTGTGTAGCGCTTTCCAGCGTCGCATCGCAAATTTGCAGATCGCCGGTAATGCGCGCACCCGCGAGGCTGATCTCTCCGGCGACATGGCTGCCCGCGCGGATATAGAGCGACCCAGCAAAACTGGCGTTATCTGCTGACATCCCGCCCATGTAGCAGCCCGACAAATGCAGTCCCCGCAGGCGCGCATTGACCAGATTGACCGGATCGGTGAGCTTGCAATGCGACAGCGAGATGTCGCGGTCCAGATCGCAGCCTTGCAGATCCAGCGGCCCCGTGATCAGCGCGCCACGCAGCCTTACGCCCTTGTCATGCAGCGCCAGATCATCCGAGCGATCAAGCAGAACGAACCGCACGAGGCTTGCGCGCACGGTCAACTCGGGCTTGTGCTCGACCGGCAGGCTCCCGTCTCCGACGCTGGTGCGATCGGGCATGGCGGTCTCGTCGATCAGTTTCTGTTCTGCATCGGAGAAGGGCGCGAAATCGGCAAGTGTCTTCATCCGCCGAAGCTGACATGGGCGCCACACTGGCGCAAGGCTAGCGGCCTTTCCAGAGGTTCCAGCCAGCCCAGATGGCAGAGCCCAGAAAGAACGTGCCCGAGATACCCACAACCTCTGCTACCGCCAGCCCGCTGACGCCCCGATAGGCAAAGGCAACTGCAATGGCGATCAGGCCGATCAGGCTGAAGACAAGCCGGAACTTCCATTCGCCCCGGGTCGGTCCGAATTTGTTCATGCTTCGGATTCTGCCCCATCCCGGGCGCAGGTCAAGCGCGGCGCCCTAATCCTGTCAGATTTTGAGGTGAATGAGGCTCCATGAATGCGAAACTGCTGCCCCTTTGGCTGACTGCGGGAATTGTCACAGCCACCGCCGCGATCCTTTTGTGGATGGGTCGTGTGGCGATCTGCAAATGCGGTTACGTCAAGCTGATCCATCTTGAGACGATGAGCAGCGAGAATTCACAGCATCTGTTGGACTGGTACACGCCAAGCCATGTGCTGCACGGCTTCATCTTCTATGCCGTCCTGTGGCTTTTTGCGCGGCGCTTGTCGCTTGGCTGGCGTCTGTCCATTGCGACGCTCATTGAGGCCGCCTGGGAGATCGTCGAGAACACGGATGCCGTGATCAACCGCTACCGGGAGGTGACGATAGCGCTGGATTATTTCGGTGATAGCGTCGTGAATTCGGTTGCCGATATCTTCGCGATGTTTCTGGGCTTCTGGCTGGCCGCGCGCCTGCCGGTCTGGGCGAGCCTGGCGATTATCCTTGTGGCGGAGCTTGTGGTGATGCTGGCCATTCGCGACGGGTTGGCGCTGAATGTCTTGATGCTGCTCTATCCGCTTGAGGCGGTTCGCGATTGGCAGGCGGGATAGCTGGACTCCGGCCCCGCGCGCTGTCACGATCTGGAAAAGTCTCAAGGAGGTCGCGATGACCCAGATCTATATCCTCGATGGTGCGCGCACAGCGATTGGCAGTTTCGGTGGCTCCCTTGCCGGTGTGCCTCCGATTGATCTGGCAACTCATGTGACGACCCATGCGCTGAGCAGATCCGGCGTGGCCCCCGATCAGATCGGACATGTCGCCTTCGGCCATGTCATCAACACCGAGCCGCGTGACATGTATCTGTCCCGCGTGGCGGCGATCAATGCAGGCATGCCCGATACGACGCCCGCGATGAATGTCAACCGGCTCTGCGGGTCGGGCGTGCAAGCGATGGTGTCTGTCATCCAGTCTCTAATGCTGGGCGATGCGCAGATCGGTCTGGCCGGTGGGGCCGAGAATATGAGCCGTTCACCCTACATCCTGCCCCAGACCCGCTGGGGTCAGAAGATGGGCGACGCGGGCGCGCAGGACATGATGCTGGGCGCGCTGAACTGTCCCTTTGGCACCGGCCATATGGGCGTGACGGCGGAGAATGTCGCAGCCGAGCATGGGATCACCCGCGAGGCGCAAGATGCCTTTGCCATGGAAAGCCAGACCCGTGCCGCCAAGGCGATTGAGGCGGGCTATTTCGAAAGCCAGATCGTTCCCATCGATGTGCGCGTCAAGCGCGACATGGTGCCTTTCGGGGTTGATGAGCATCCCAAGGCGACGACGCCAGAGAATCTCGCGGGTCTGCGTCCGGTGTTTCAAAAGGACGGCTCCGTGACTGCCGGCAATGCATCGGGGATCAATGATGGCGCTGCGGCCTTGGTGCTGGCCAGCGAGGAGGCGGTGAACGCGCGCAGTCTGACGCCCAGAGCACGCATTCTGGGCTACGCGCATGCGGGGGTCAGGCCGGAGGTTATGGGGATAGGCCCGGTTCCGGCTGTAGAGACCCTGCTGGCGCGGACCGGCCTGAAAGCGGATGATTTCGACGTGGTTGAATCAAATGAGGCTTTTGCCGCTCAGGCCCTTGCGGTTTCGGGCAAGCTCGGGCTCGACCCGGCAAAGGTCAATCCCAATGGCGGTGCGATCGCGCTGGGCCACCCGGTTGGCGCCACCGGGTCGATCATTGCCCTCAAGGCGCTTTACGAGCTGGACCGTACCGGCGGCACAAAGGCTCTGGTCACCATGTGCATCGGTGGAGGGCAGGGGATCGCGCTGGCCTTTGAGCGTATCTAGCTGGAATTAACCGGCTATTCACCTAAGCATTGAATTTTGAACCGCGGCGGGAATGATTCTCAATAGTGTGGTTCGCAATGTCTCGAATGGCTCCGGAAGACGCATTGATCCTCGAACGCCGCAAGCGGCTGGCCGCGGAACGTAAGCTCGAACTCAAGGAGCAGGAGCTGACGGAAGCCAACCGACAACTGAAATCCCATGCGCTGAGTCTCAGCACCAAGATCGTGGATCAGCGCAAAGTCATGACCGCGCTGGAATACGAAAAGCTGCAGGCGACAGGCGACCTGGAAAAAGCCAAGGATCAGGTCGCGCGGATCGAACGCCAACTGTGGGATGCGCTGGAGACAATCCGCGACGGGTTCGCCTTGTTTGACAGGGAACTGTGTCTGATCACCGCAAACAGGCCCTTTCTGGGTGCGTTGAACCGCGAGGCGATCAGGCCGGGGATGCATTTCACGGAGATACTCGATTATTGCCTCGATGAAGGGGTCATTGATCTCGACAATCAGGCCGAGGACCAGTGGTTTGCCGATATGTGCGCGCGCTGGCAGGAGCGAAAGATAGCCCCGATCACCATCCGGCTTTGGGATGGCAGCTTTGTGCGCATGGTTGACCGTCGCCGCGCGGATGGCGGCATCGTTTCGATGGCGATGAACATAACCGAAACGATCCAGCGAGAGGTTCAGTTGCGCGAAGCCCGCGACAGCGCCATGGCTGCCGACCGCGCCAAATCCGCGTTTCTTGCCAAGATGAGCCATGAGCTGCGCACGCCGATGAACGGAGTCGTGGGGATGGCTGATCTGCTGCTGGAGGCAGAGCTGGAAAAGGAGAACGCGCTTTACGTCTCTACGATCAAGAATTCGGGCATGGCGCTTCTCGACATCATCAACGATGTGCTCGATTTCTCGAAACTGGATGCCGAGAAGATCACGCTGAAGCCTGAGCCTTTCGACCTTGAGCATGTCCTGCAAGAGGTCGCCTTGATCCTTGAGCATGTGGTCGAGCAAAAGAACCTGCAATTCAACGTGGATTACGACCAATTCCTGCCCACAGGCTTTGTGGGCGACAAGGGCAGGTTACGCCAGGTCCTGACCAACCTTGTGGGCAATGCAGTTAAATTCACGCAAGAAGGGCACATCCTGCTGCGCGTCGTTGGGCTGGAGACAGATGTGCCGGGTCACTTCCAGATCACCGTCACCGTAGAGGACACTGGCATCGGCATTTCCGAGGACAAGCTGGAAGATATTTTCGGCGAGTTCAATCAGGTCGAGGATGAGGCGAACCGCCATTACGAGGGGACCGGTTTGGGTCTGGCTATCACCCGGGGTTTGATTGATCAGATGGGCGGCGAAATCTGGGTCGACAGCACCAAGGGGCAGGGCTCCTGCTTCGGCTTCAGCATCTCTTTGCCCGCCCAAGACCCCGCGCATCGGGAGCCCGAGCCACTGCCGCTCGGTATTGATGATGCGCTGATCGTGGCCGCGCCAGAAAAGCTCGATGCTGATCTGCTGGCCCGGCAATTGAAGCTGCTGGGCATCAATGTGAAGACGACCAGCTTTGATGAGTTGAAGCTTGGCGATGCGCCACGCTCGGAGCTGATTTTTCTGGTGCTTGACGGCGATGACGCTGCCGCCACGGACCTGGCGCATAAGCTGTCTGATATGTGCCGCGTGGTTTTGGTGGGGACATCAAAACATGCAAAACAGGTCGGGGCGGATTTCCCTTTCCTGCGCAGACCCATCCTGCGTCAGGCGCTGTTTGATGTGATCTCGCAGCTTGGCACGCCAGCTCCCGAGGTCGTCGGCGCAGCAGACGCGCCGCTTCGTGTTCTGGCCGCAGAGGACAACAAGACAAACCAGCTGGTATTTCGCAAGATGCTCAAACAGACCAGTCTTGATCTGAAGCTGGTCTCGAACGGTCGCGAAGCTGTGGAAGCTTTTGCCGAGTTCCGACCGGATATCATTTTCATGGATATCTCCATGCCCGGCATGGATGGCATGGAAGCGACCCGCAAGATCCGCGCGATGGAGGCGGAATTTGGTGCGGCCCAGACGCCGATCGTCGCGATGACGGCGCATGCGATGGAGGGTGACGAGAGTCGGATCCGCCAAAGCGGCATTGATCACTACATGACCAAGCCGATCAAGAAAGAGATCCTGCTGCAGCATTTGCGATCCGCAGCACCTCTGCGCGTGGCCAGTTAAAACAGACCCTCAACCGGCCTTATGAAACCCGTGTCGATCCCGCGCCAATTTGTGATCGGCCCGTGCATCCGCTTGTGCACTGCCGGATGATCGCGTTCCAAAACGCCGTATCTGACCAGCAAGGCGGCGATCACGCATTCCGCCGCGCGGGTCGCGCCATCGGTGATCTTGACGGCAATCCCTCGCTTCAGCTTAGGCAGGATTGCAACGAAGACACCCTCCGCACCGGTCTTGATCGCGGCGTGACCCTTTGCGGCGATCATAAGCTCGGTGCAGGCGCGCCCTTCTCCGGCGACAAGTTCGGGATGGCGCATCATCGCCTCCACCAGCCGCGTTGCTGCCGGATTACCATCGGTCATGCGTGCCACCCCGCGCGCGAGCCCTGCGATGCTGGTCGAGAAATTCGGTGCGGAGCAGCCGTCGATGCCGTAGCCATGGGAGGTCTCGCCCGTCATCTCCTCAAAACTGTTGCGGATGCTCAGCTGCAATGGGTGGTCGATTTCTGTATATTCCGGCCCGGCACGCAGATGTTTGCTCAGCGTCAGAAAGCCCGCATGCTTGCCGGAGCAGTTATTGTGCAGCTGACAGGGCGCCACGCCATCGCGGATCAAGGCGTCGCGGGCGGGCTTGTCGCTTGGCTCTTGCGGGCCGCAGCGCAAATCGGGTTCCGCCAGGCCAAGCGTGGCCAGCCAGTCGCGCACCCGCGCGCTGTGCATCTCCGCCCCCTGATGCGACGCGCAGGCAAGCGCCAGATGCTGCGCACTCAACCCGACCGCATCTGCCGCACCGCTGTTTATCAGCGGCAACGCCTGCAACATCTTGCAAGAAGAGCGCGGGTAGATGATCTGATCGGGATCGCCCCAGGCCTCGACGATCTCGCCCTCAGCGTTCGCAACCACGGCATGGCCAGAATGCAGCGATTCACACAGAGCACCGCGCCAGACTTCGACAAATTGCTGATCTCGGACCATATCGCGCTACCCCGTGGCTGTTTAAGGCAGTTTTTCACCCTCAAAAACAGCCATTGGCCTTTCACATTCTATCCAATTTGGCTAGATGTTTTGCAATCGAGTATACTGCTTTGCGCTTTGATCTTGGGAGTCTGTTAAGGACCTGAAAAGCGCAAGAGGCACCAAACAGCGGGAGCTGTCGCATGAAGACAATCTTGAAAACCGTTGCGGTCGCGGCTTGCCTGATGGCGGGCGCGCAGATGGGCTTTGCTCAAGAATCCACGAACCGCGTGTTCCAGAAAACGGATTGGAGCGTGTTTGTTGAAGAGAACCCAACCCAATGCTGGGTGGTCAGCAGCCCCAAAGAGACGGTGAACACCAGAGGCGGTCGCGTCGTTGCCGTGACCCGCGGTGATATCTTGATGTTTGTCAGCTATTGGCCAGGTGCTCAGAAACGGGGCGAGGTCTCCTTCACAGGGGGATATCCGTTCAAGGAAGGCTCCACCGTGCAGCTGGAGATAGGCGATACCTCTTTCGAGCTGTTCACCACCGGAGAGACGGCCTGGGCCCTGACGCCCGAGGATGACGAAAAGATCATTCTGGCGATGAAACGCGGCGCGCAGGCGATTGTCACGGGGCTATCATCGAAAGATACCGTGACTAAGGATACGTTTTCGCTGCTTGGGTTTACCGCATCGCTGAATGATGCCGAACAGAGATGTCAGCAATAATCTGCTGAATGTCCAGTTAAGAAATTCCGCTGCCAGAGTTTCTTAACCATTTGACAATAAGCCCGGCCAAACCCGCGAAATCAGGCAGTACACTATGCATAACAATCTCCAGAACCTTCGCCGTGTCGCGCGCGCGCGGCATGGCGTAACGCGATTGTCGCTGACCGGGCTTACGGTCGGGACGCCGATCATGACCAGCCGGGGTGAATGCCCGGTGGAAGAGCTCTGCCCGGGCGATCAGTTGATGACGAAAGATGCAGGGGCGCGGCCGCTTCTGGCGACCTCGCATCACGATATCTCGTTGGCCAGTCAGGCGGAGCTTGCGCCGATCCATTTTGAACCTGGCTCAATCGCCCCGGATTTCCCTGCGGCACCGCTATATCTGGACCCGATGCAGCTTCTGGTGATCCGCCATGATATGTTCCAGCTTTGCTTTGAACGACGCGAGGTGCTGGTTACCGCGGGCGATCTTGGACCATTTGCAGGGGGTCGCCAGATCACGGGCACGCATGATGTCTCGCTGATCTATCTGACACTCGACGCGCCGCATCTGGTGTATAGCGAAAACCTTATCCTTGCTTTGGGCTGTCAGGATGAAACACCACCCCGGCCCATCGTTACTGGCCCTGATTTGCATGTGGCGATGTCGATCCTCGGCAATCGTCCGGGCATCGAGCGCAACCAAGGTTTCCCTTTGCATTGATTCTGGTGTATCAGGCGGCTCCCCAACGCCAAAGGCCCAACCATGACCGCCACGACGCCCATCACGCAGGATTTGATCACGATCCCCCGCAAGACGCCGGAGGGTGGGCCCGTCAATCTGGTTGGCCTGACGCGTGAGCAATTGCGCGCGGTCCTGATCGCCCATGGAACACCTGAAAAGCAGGCGAAGATGCGCAGTGGGCAGATCTGGCAATGGATCTACCAGAAGGGCGAGCGTGATTTTGCTGAAATGACCAATCTTGCGAAACCCTATCGCGCATTGCTGGCTGAGCATTTCGTGATCGCGCTGCCCGAGGTCGTGTCACGGCAAATCAGCGCTGACGGGACGCGCAAATACCTCGTGCGGATCGCAGGCGGCCATGAGGTTGAGACGGTCTATATTCCCGAGACGGATCGCGGCACGCTGTGTATCTCCAGTCAGGTGGGCTGCACCCTGACCTGCTCGTTCTGCCACACGGGCACGCAGAAGCTTGTGCGCAATCTGACCGCTGGCGAGATCGTGGGGCAGATCATGCTGGCGCGCGATGATCTGGGCGAATGGCCCGAACCCGGCGAGCGACCCGAAGACAGGCCGCGCCTTTTGTCCAATATCGTTCTTATGGGGATGGGTGAGCCGCTCTATAATTTCGAGAGCGTGCGCGATGCCATGAAGATCGCTATGGATCCCGAGGGTATCTCTTTGTCACGGCGGCGGATAACGCTGTCGACCTCGGGCGTGGTGCCGGAAATCGCGCGAACGGCCACAGAGATTGGTTGCCTGCTGGCTGTGTCCTTCCATGCGACGACAGATGAAGTGCGCGACAAGCTTGTCCCGATCAACAAGCGGTGGAACATTGAGACGCTGCTGGACGCGCTGCGCGACTATCCCAAGGCGTCAAATAGCGAGCGGATCACCTTCGAATATGTGATGCTCAAAGGTGTAAATGACAGCGATGCGGACGCGCATAGACTGGTTGAGTTGATCAAGGGGATCCCCGCAAAGATCAATCTCATCCCCTTCAATGAATGGCCCGGCGCACCCTATGAGCGCTCCAGCAACAACCGCATCCGCGCTTTTGCCGATATTGTCTATAAAGCGGGCTATGCCTCGCCGATCCGCACTCCGCGGGGGGAGGACATCATGGCTGCCTGCGGCCAGCTGAAGTCAGAAACCGAGCGCGCCCGCAAATCCCGCCGTGAGATCGAAGCTGAAGCAGGGCTGGGAAACTAACCGTCTCCGGGGATCTGTAGCCTGACGTAAAAAAGGGCGACGGATCGTTCCATCGCCCTTCTTCTAAAATTGTGTCCGAGCGAGCGCTTAGCTTGCTGCAGCTGCTGCCAGAATGATGAACAGGATCGGGACCAGGATGCCGCCAGCCGAAGAAGTTGTATCTTCAACGATTACGGGCTCTTCGATGATCGGATCATCAAAGCCACCTGCGAATGCGGTTGTTGCGGCCAGCGAAAACGCTGCGGCGATTGCGAGTTTTTTCATCTTTTAATCCTCCAAGATACGCTTGCTGGAAACGGATCATCCGAGACCACGACAAGCACCCAAGATAGTACCTCTTAAGATGGTATAACCGTGCGCTTGAAGCGTTGACAATGGCCCAGCAAAGCCGCGCCAAAAGGTTCAGTCAGATGGGGTCAAATAAGCAACACTTGAGTTCCCACAACGGTCTTGGAAAACACCTCTGCGATATGCTCGTTATACAGCCCGATACATCCGTTTGAGGAGCGTCGACCGATCTTGCGTGTGTCATGTGTCCCGTGGATCCGGTAATAGGTCCATGTCAGGTACAAAGCATGTGTTCCCAACGGGTTATCGGGGCCGGGGCCTACGAATTCCGGCCATTCCGGGTTACGTTCACGCATAGCGGGCGTCGGTCGCCAGGACGGCCCCTCGACCTTCTGCGTCACCGAGGTCCGCCCGCGACGGGTCAAATCCTCTGACAGGGGCACGCTGGACGGATAGAGCTTGTAGCTTCCATCTTCGGTCCAGAAATGCAGGGCACGGCTGTCGATATCGACGAGGATAGCGCCTTTGCGCAGGTCTGAGAAATAGGGCTGCCATTCAAGCGAGCGGAAGCTCGAGATATTGCGCTTCGCGACCTCGACATCCTGCTCAAGCTCGGTCGTCTCGCCAAGGGTTTGTGCCATAGCAGGCGAGGCTAGACCCGACGCGGCGGCGCCGGCGCTCAGAATGAAGCCACGACGGCTCAAAGCGGCCTTTTTCGAAATAGTCATTTACACCTCCATATTCACTTGAGACCTTATTGCCTCGGCGCATCACTCGCAAAACAAACAATCGCGTGATCTGCCAATTTCCACTCATGTGTTTGATGCGGGTCGCAGTTAGAGCTATGCATCGGTCGTTCACAAAAAGGCTGAGATCATGTCGCGTATCCTTGTATCCCTTGTCACCTGTTGTCTGGTTCTGGCGGCCTGCACCGCGCCAAGCCCAAGGGTCGGCCCCGATGGCCGCGCGGCGCAGTCTGTCTATCGCATTACCGCCGGTGACAAGGCCAAAATCCAGTTCCGCATGCTCGATTCGATCAATGCGCTGCGCCGCAGTGCCGGGCAGCCACCCCTGGAGCTTGACAGCAAACTGACCGCTGCCGCCGCGACCCATGCGCGCGATATGTCGGTGCAGAACCGGCCATGGCATTTCGGCTCTGACGGGTCCTCTCCGCTCGACCGGGTGGCACGCGTTGGCTATCCGGGCAAGCTTGTGGGCGAGAATATCTCCGAGACGTATGAGACGGAGTCCGAGACGCTCGCCGCATGGATGCAAAAGCCCGACACGCGCAATGTCATCCTGTCTTCTGATGCCCGGCGGATGGGCTTTTCGTGGCATCAGGAGCGCAATGGCAAGATCTGGTGGACGCTTGTGACGGGCTCATAAGGCTCTGATTAAGGGAATATGTCGACGATCGTGCCTTTTTTCACCATCGCGTAGAGCCTTTGCATTTGCCTGTTTGTCAGGGCAATGCAGCCCGCCGTCCAGTCCGGGCCGAGGGGACTGAGCAGGTTGGGCTGGCCATGGATGAAAATGTCACCCCCCGGATCACGCCCGGCCGCCCTGGCAAAGGCTATGTCGCGGGCATTGGGATAGGAGATCCCCAGCGACAGGTAGAACGAGCTGTTGGGGTTGCGCCGGTCGATCCTGTATCGCCCCTCGGGCGTCTTGCCATCGCCCTCGAACTGCTTGTGTCCGGTCGCACCGAACCCGAGCTCAACCGGGTATTGCTCCAGCATCCGCGTGCCGTGAAACACCTGAAGGACGCGCCGTTCCTTAAAAATTTGCAGCTTGGTGACTTCGGGCCCGTCATAGCGGGCAAATTTGGAGCTACACCCAGCGGCCAGGCCCAAAATCCCTGCCATGGCCGCACGCCTTGTCACGTTTTGCATTCATACCGCCGTTTTTTGGCGCAGTTTACGATGTACGTGCCCGCGAAGGAATCCCCATTTATCGCGTTGACGCGAATTTTCTAGTCTCCGGCCTCAAGTAACGCGCGCAGGCCAGTCTGGTAGTCGGGATATTTCAGCTGCACGCCCAGCTCGGTCTTGATCCGGTCGTTTCGGACCCGTTTCGATTCTGCGTAAAAGCTGCGAGCCATTGGGCTCATATCAGCTGTATCGAAATCCTCCGCAGGGGGCAGATCGACGCCCAGAAGCTCCGCCGCATAAGCGATCACATCCTCTGGCGGGGCAGGGGCGTCGTCGCACAGGTTATAGATGGCGCCGGGGTCGGGGCGCTGGATCGAGGCCAGCAACACTTGCGCGATATCCTCCACATGGATCCGGCTGAATACCTGATTGCGCTTGATGATCCGCCGAGCCGTGCCCGCGCGGACCTTGGCGAACGGGCCGCGACCCGGGCCATAGATGCCTGCCAGTCGAAAAATGTGAAGCGGCAGGTCCAGCTTCTGCCATGCTTCCTCCGCCTCTTTGCGGTATTGCCCGCGCCGTGTGCTGGGCTCCAGTGGCGTGGTCTCATCCACCCAACCCCCGTCATGATCGCCGTAAACCCCGGTTGTGGAGAGATAGCCGACCCAGTCAAACAGACCCTGTCGAAGGGGTTTTGCATATTCCGCCAGAACCGGATCACCCTCCGCACCGGGGCCGGCAGAGATCAGGATATGGCTCGCCGCGGCGATGTCCTCGGTCAGATCACTGCCCGGCCAGATGCGCGGCTCGACGCCTGTGGCCTTCAGCTCCTCCGCTTTCTGTGCCGAGCGTGTCGTCCCGATCACCCGCCATTCATCGGAAAGCAGTTTCGTCACTTCGCGCGCGGAATAGCCATGGCCAAAACTCAGAAGGGTCTTCATAGCGCGGCCACTGCCCAGCGTGCCGCGTCTGCCACTGCCGCGTCAGGGTCTTGGGTCAATGACCGGGCTGCCGGCGCCAAAGCAGGATCGCCGGAATTGCCAATCGCATAGAGCACATTGCGCACGAACCGGTCGCGCCCGATCCGCTTCACGGGTGAGCCGCTGAACATATCCCGAAACTGCCGGTCATCCAGCGCGGCCAGCTCGGCAAGCCGGGGGGCTTTGAGATCATCGCGCGCCTGCAGCTTCATCTCGGAGCAGGCCTTGGCAAATTTATTCCACGGACAAACCGCGAGACAGTCGTCGCAGCCATAGATATGATTGCCCATCTTGGCGCGCAGTTCCGCATCGACCGGCCCCTTATGCTCGATTGTCAGGTAGGAGATACAGCGCCGCGCATCGAGCCTGTAGGGCTGCGGGAAGGCATCCGTCGGGCAGATATCGAGGCAAGAGCGGCACGACCCGCAGTGATCATCCTCTGTCTGATCAGGCTCTAACAGCGCGGTTGTGAAAATCGCACCCAGAAAAAACCAGCTGCCCAGATCGCGCGAGACAAGATTGGTGTGCTTGCCCTGCCAGCCCAGCCCTGCCGCCTGCGCAAGCGGTTTCTCCATCACGGGAGCGGTATCGACAAAGACCTTGATCTCGACATGATCCTGCTGCGCGATTAACCAGCGCCCCAGCTGTTTCAGCCGTTTCTTGACAACATCATGGTAGTCGCGGTTCTGCGCATAGACGGAGATCGTCCCACGATCCGCGCGCTGCAGATTTGCCAAAGGGTCTATGT
>CAYGUB010000030.1:0-16812 GCA_964352845.1 uncultured Rhodobacterales bacterium
GAGCAGAGCGCTCATAACGCTTTGGTTGGGGGTTCGAGTCCCTCCGGGCCTACCATACCCCTTCATTTTTCCGCTTCCTTTCAGTCTCTTGGGTCGTGTATTGGCGCAGCTAAGCTGGTGGGTCGGCACGTTTTGTTGCTGTTTTGATCTTGCCTGCATCTTGCCAAATTTCGGAATCGGCCATGACGGTTCAATCGCACGCCCTTGACGATCCGTGCGAACAAATCTGCTCCGCTCCATGCAGACCATCCCTTTTGGAAGGTTGAGTCAAAATCACATCAAATGCGTCTCACAAATATCCACGGGCCGATAGCGTCTGACCAAATGGGTCGATAGACGCATGACCTTGTGGCAGAGCACCGTTCATTCCAGACAGGCTGGAAAAAAATTATTTTATTCCAGCCGCTTAACGCCGAAACGGCTGTTTTCAAATAGTGTCGGGCGGGCCGGGGCGCAGTTTTCTGCCGGGCGAGCGAGACAGGCGTGGTCGCGCGTTTCAGATCCGGTGCGAAGAAATCGAAGATAGGGAAGCGCCATCAACCTTATCTAAAGGAAACTGATCCAACGATGCCATCAAAGAAACAAGGTGGTCAAACAATGAACATGAAAAACAATCTCGAGAGAAATCGCGCTGGTGGTCTGTTTGGCGTTAGCGCAGTTGCGATCGCATTGGCAACGGGTGCCGTGGCGGATGAGGAGCTGATGAATTCCATGCGTGAGGCGGCAGTCGCACATGTCGAGCGCGCGGCCGAGCATTACCGAACGGTAGGATATGACCAGGCCGCCACTGATTTCAATGATCTGGAGAACGAAGAATGGGTGTACCAACCCTACAACCTGCATCTGGGCGGTATTCGCATAGCTGACGGGTATTACTGGGCGGACAATGCCTTTCCCGAATTGGTCGGCATGGATATTCGTGATGTCTACGATGCAAATGGCTTTGCCTCAGGGCAGGTCGCTGCCGAAACGGCCTCGGACACGGATGTAAATCTCTTCGATATTGTATTCCCAAGCCCATCGACAGGGACCATTCAGCCAGGTGTCGGCGCGTGTCTGAAGGTTGACCCGGAAAATGTTGTCTGCGCCTGGACGCAAGCCAATGACTAGAGCGCCCTGCGAGCCGCCTCAATCACGTCATACTGCCTGAAATCACGGGTTTCGGGTGTGTTACGTGATGTTTCAGCTTTTCGCCGGACGCTATAATTACAAACCACAGAGCAGCACCCTATGTCAGTCATTTATCGCATTGCATTTTCGTCTTTGATAGGCGCGATCGGCACGATCTTTTTGGCATGGTCGGCCCTGAATGGACTGCGAGAGGCCGGGTCTGCGACGGCTTATTTCGGCGAGGTGGCTGCTCCGGTCGCTGCGACCAATAATGAGACAATGCGGCTCATCTCGAGCCTTGAGACAGATGTTTTCCAATATGTCTTATGGCTTGAATTCGGCGGCCCGGAGGAAGAGGCCGTGGCAATCCTTGATCGTATCAAGCAATCGTTGAGCGCAATCGGCGAAAGCGTCGAGAGTGGGGTTGTCGAGTTTGAGGGCTATGGGGAGCTCAGGCGCCGTTTTGACGCGGTATTGCGGCAGGTCGAGGCGAACCCGCGCATTGCGTTCGGCTCGCTCCGCGGCGTTCTTCGGACGTATGGAGAACTGGAAGACCTGGTGCGCCGCAATCTGGAGGTGTCGGAAGGCGAGGCGAGCGAGGCAATCGCCTCTGCACAAGGAACAATCCAGGACGTGACAGGCTCGCTCTGGACCAAGGCCATTGCCTCGGCATCGCTGAGCCTTTTATTTGCGCTTTTGATTGGCTTTGGAATCTCGCGTGGCGTGCGCCAAATGGCGCAGGCGATGACAAAGATAAGCACAGGTGAGTTGGACACCCCGATACCTTGCAAGAAGCGGCGTGACGAACTTGGCAAAATGTCCGCATCCCTAAACGATCTTGCGGAGTTGAAGCGTCGGGAGGTTGTCTCGAATGTCGAGGCCGCGCGACTGGAGACGGAGCTGAAATCTGTCATCGACGGGGCAAGGTCGGGCGACTTTTCAATCCGAATTGACAGTGATTTCAATGACGAGGCGAAGACGGAAATCAGGGATCGGGTCAATGATCTTGTCAACGTCGTAGAAGAGGTGGTCAGTCAGATAAGCCGTGTCATGGAAGGTGTCGCGGCCTATGATCTGACCGTGCGGATGGAGGGGGAGTTTAAGGGCGAGCTGCTTTCGCTCAAGTCCAAGCTCAATCAGGGGATGGATCAACTCCGCAACACCTTTGCGTTGATCAGTGCGGAGACCAAAGGGGTCTTCGCAGAATGCGACGCGATTTCGAATGCCGTCAACGAATTGTCACGCCGGACAGAGAACGCCTCTCACCGGCTTTCAACCATTACGGACTCTGTTACTGACGTCAATCATTTGGCGTCAACAAGCCATAAAGAGGCTGAGCTCATGATGGAAATTGTGGCCATGCTCAAAAGCGACACCAAGACGAGCAAGACAGTCCTGCATGACACGCTGGACGCAATGAACGGGATGACGGAAATATCTGAGCGCATTGGTGGTGTGACCGATGGCATCAATGACATCGCATTCCAGACAAACCTGCTCTCCCTGAACGCGGGTGTTGAAGCCGCCCGGGCCGGAGAACATGGCAAAGGGTTTGCCGTGGTTGCCACCGAGGTCCGGAGCCTGTCCGAGACCTCTGCGAAGTCAGCGGGCGAAATCAGCGGATTGATTTCCGACAGCCAGTCCAGGATACAAAAAAGCCACAAGTTGTTTTCGGAGCTTAACGCTTCCATCGAGCAACTCATTGACAATATTCTCAAAATTTCAAAATTCGTTGAGGATGTCGAGGCTGGCTCATCCGAGCAATCCCGACAGATCAACAAAACAACGGCGTCAGTGTCGGAGTTGGACGAAGTGACACAGAAAAATGCCGCCATGAGTGAAGAAAGTGCGGCTGCCGCAGGGGTGTTGCTCGAGGGTACGCGGCGCGTGATGACTGCCATCCAGAAATTCCAGCTCGGGTCTGATACGCCTGCTCAGTTGGGGTCGAAAGCAGCGTAACAGAGCGTCATGCGAAAAAGCCTCAACCCTTAGTCTGGGTCGGCGGGACGGTGAGGAGGAAATCTTCGGGAAGCTCGTCGCGCTGGATGATGTCGTCGGGGATGGCTTCGGGACCTGCCAGAAAGACCGAGTTGGCGAAATGGCGGTGCAGGCGGGAGAGTTTTTGCATGCGGGCGCTGGTGATCTGTTTGAAGAATGGGCCCATGCGGTTGTCGCCCTTCAGCTCGAAAATCTTGGCCCGATGCGCGGTCACACAGGCCTGATGCGCTTCGGCTATTTGCGCGTCACCCATCAGCTGCGCATGCTCGGCCTGCAGCAGGGCCGCTTTGCTCGCGATTGAGCGGTCCTCTTGCGCGTTGTTATTCATGCGAAACCAGTAAGCGAGGCCCTGATCGCGGTCCACATGGTTGACACGGCCGCGATCGCGTTTGACGAGAAAACTTTCGGCGGACCGGGTGGCGTAGTGGTTGAGCGTGGCCAGCCCGTAGCCATAGCTGTCAAGCGTCGAGCGCCAGCCATTGCGCAGCGTCTTGCGCGGCATGGGTTTGCCCGATCCGTTGACCCAGTTGATCTGGTCCCACATCTCGGGCCGCAGCGCTTTGGGACGGTGCACGCCGAGCTTTTTATAGATCCCCATATTGCGAAACAGCGTCTTGAAGCCCCAGGCCTGATGCGGCGCGCGGATAAGCTCGGGCGCGCAGCGGGTAAACTGGTCGGTGATGAAACCGTCCTGAAATTCGGCGATATCGGCATTGCCGAAGAGCCGCCAGGTCAGCGAGATCATATTGGCCTGCCCCACCGCGCCGAAGAGATCGGCAAGTCGTCCATCGCCCACATGGATATTGATGAACTCGTCGACATCCATGCAGATCGCCCATTCGCAATTCTGCACCACAGGCTCCGTGCCCGCGGCTTTCAGCGCCGCATGTTGCGGCTTTTGCCTGCCGGGTTTGAACGGGTTGGCCCGGTGCTGCACGATCCCGCGCGCATCAAGCAGGTCGAGCAGCCTGTCGGTCCCGTCGGTGCAATCATTGCTGTAGATCAGGAAATCATCGAAGCCTATGGCGCGGTGATAGGCGATCCATTCGAGGATGAAAGGCCCCTCGTTTTTCATGCAGGTCACGATGCAGGACCGGCCCGAGGACGGTGCGGCAACCGGTTTGGCCTGCGGGGCACGGACGGGTTTATGCGCGAAGCGGTCGCGGGCGAGCGTGATCAGCTCCGGGTCCTCGATCAGCGTTGATTTCGCAACGATTTCGGCGACGGAGGCTTGCGGATGGCGCAGCGCCATGGCCCGCCAGAACGGGGCTACGTCCCGCGCGCCGATGAAGGTGCCCGTGACCCGCACGAAGCGCCAGATCTGATCGGGCGAGAGCCTGCCCGGCGCGAGGCACCAGCGCCGGTTGGCCCGCTGGTTTTCGAACTGGCGGCAGATGTGATCGCCAAAGCGCGGCGCCCGCCCCTTGCGCACGCGCCAGGGATAGATCCGCTGCCCCATCAATTGCACCACGCCGGACGTGCTGCGTTCGGCCTGCGCGAAGGGCTCGGCGCCGGGGCGGAGCAGATCGCTCAGATCAAGGTTCATGACCGTGCGCGCGCTGTTGAGAAAGCGCCAGCGGAGCGTCTCGTAGAGGACAAGGTTTTGCAGCGGTGCGGTCTGGGCGTCCGGTGCCATCGGGGCCAGCTTGTCCGGCGATGGCGCGTCGGGCGCATGGGAGGCATGGATGACGGGCGGCAGATCGGGATTGCCCAGCGGCATGGCAGAGCGCAAGAGCACGAGGCGCGACAGCCCCGCCCGGGCGGCGATTTCGGCCAGTTGCGCGTCTGCTTCCGCAGGCTGGCGGGCGCGTTCGATGAGCAAGGCGGCCTGCAGGCCGAAGGTCTCGGCATGGTAGCGCAGCCAGTCCTCCAGCTGGTCAAGCGGCTCGCCATGCCATTCGGCCAGTGCTGTGTGGAGCCCTTCGAAGAGGTGCAGCTCGGGCGTGGTGACGGGCAGATCGAGCGGGCCGTCCACAAGCGCTATCCGCACGCGCTCGCCTGCAGGCGCGGTGCCGCTGAGCATCAGGGCGCCGTTGATCCCGTGGGCTGTGGCGATACGGGCGCAGTCATCGGGCGGGTTGCGCTCGAAGCGCCCGGCATCGGTGCCATGGGCGAAGAAGGCGCGCAGCTCCATACGGTTTTCGGGCGCGGGCGCGGCCACACAGTCGAGGACGCGCAGGCCCCCTGACTTTCGGCAATTCAGCTCACGCGGCTCAAAGAGCGGTGGCTCATCTGTTGGCATCAATCGCCTGATAGTGCTTGATCAGCTCTATCGCCGTCTTCTCGCTTGGCGGTACGCTGCCACTGGCCAGCATCAGCCGCCCGTAGAGCTTCAGCTCCACCGGGTTGAGCAACAGCTCCGCCAGCTTGTTCCGGTGCCAGTTGATGGCGGCATCGGCGGCTTCGGCAACATCGGGGATATGTTTGAGGATGGTGATTTCCATCTGCGTGCGCGCCTCCATGTTCTGGATGGAGTTATCCTCGACGGTGTTGAAATTGCGTTCGACCCAATAGGTCAGATCGACCTGTTTGGTGCGATGATTGGGCAATCCGCGCGCGCGTTTGATCATGGATTCGGCGCAGGAGCGGACGGAATAGTGGTTGAGTTGCACCAGATCGCGGGCAATCGGCTGGCCCCAATGCATGATCTGGCGGTCATTTCCGGGCAGCGGGCCTTCGATTGGCAGGCCCGAGCCGTCCACCCAGCGCGGGGTCGGCTGATTATCGGCATTTTTCTGCTTGGGGCGGTGGACGCCCAGCGCGCGGAAGGGCCCGTCGCGGCGAAACAGGGTTTTGAAATATGAGCCAATGGGCGGGTAGATCATATCCTCAGGTGCGGCTCTGAGAAAGCGTCTTGTGGTCAGATCATCGGAGAAATGCGTCAGCCCGCTATTTCCAAACAGCCGCCAGGGGAGCATGATCGCATCCGCCGCACAGCGATCTATCAGATCGGGCAGGCCGTCTATACCGTTGGCGATGTTGATAAATTCGTCGGAATCTATGCACAGGACCCAATCTGATTTCTGCACGACTTCCAGATCCCAGGCCTGTTTGAGCGCCTCCCATTGTGGCGATTTGTCGGATGGTTGCAGGCGGATATGGGTGACGTCGAGAATATCAAGCAGCGCATCCGTGCCGTCTTCGCAATCATTGGTAAAGATCACGAACTCGCTCACACCCGCTGCACGATGATGCGCGATCCATTCCAATAGATGCGGTCCTTCATTGCGCATCGTGGTCACGAGAGTAATCTGCATTTCGCCGCCCGAATTGCTAGTGCCGTGGCCAAATGCGCCCGGCGTTCCGATCAGTCTCACACCTAACCAAGACGCAGCCGACGTGCAAACTAATCGTTGGGCTGTTGTGAGTTTGATGCGCGGCGGCGCGCTGAGAACTGCTGCCGTGATGGTGCGGGGCGCCGTCGCAAATGGCATTTCGCGTTGTTGCGCTGGTCGTCTTGTGAAAATCTGGCGCTCAGCATGATGACGCTTGGGGGCATGACGACGCTTGGCGTCGGGCACTGAGCCGCCGGCGGGGCCGACCTGTGGAGGGGATTTGAGACCTGGCACTGTTCTGATCAGCGGCGCGCGGGCCCCGGTGGCCGTTCATCTTGCCAGGCTTTTGGGGGCTGCGCATCATCGTGTCCTGCTGTGCGATCATGTGACTGCGCCCATAGGTGCGGCAAGCCGCGCCATCACTGGCTACCGCACCATCCCGTCCTTCCGGCTGGAGCCCTTGCGGGCAGCGCAAAGCCTGCGATCACTGATCGCCGATGAGGGGATAGAATACGTTATTCCGACTTGCGAGGAGGTGTTTTATCTGGCGCGGTTCTGGGAAAGCGCTGATCTGCCCGCCCGGCTTATCGCGCCGCCGCCGGCGCTTCTGGAGATGGTCCATAACAAATTTCGCTTCATTGAATGTGTCAGGGCTATGGGGCTTTCGGCCCCGGGCACGCATTTGCTGAGCTGCCGGGCGGATCGCGACAGGTTTGCACGCTCTGCGCGCGATCATGTCTTCAAGCCGGTCTGGTCGCGCTTTGCCAGCGAGGTGTTCATTCGCCCCGGGCCAAAGGCTTTTGAGACCATCGCTCCGACACGGCAGCACCCCTGGGTCGCGCAGCAATTTATCGCCGGTCGGGAAGTTTCGGTCTATGCGGTTGCGCATGAAGGCAGGCTTGCGGGTCTGTCAGCCTATCGCAGCCTCATTCGTGCGGGCAAAGGGGCTGGCGTCAGTTTTGAGCCGGTCCATAACGCGGCGATAAGGTCCTTTGTTGAGGTTTTCGTGGGGCAGACCCGCTGGACGGGTCAGATCTCTTTCGATGTTATTGTGGATGCGGGCGGCAGTGTGATGCCTTTGGAATGCAATCCAAGGGCAACCAGCGGCGTGCATTTCTTCGATGACCCGGAGGGCTTTGCCCGCGCGATGCTTGAAGGCGCGCCGGAGGTCATTGCGTCGATAGAGGCGCCACAGGGCGTGCGGCTGGCGGTGTGGATATACGGGCTTTCCGGTCTGTTTCACCGCCACAGCCCGGCTGCGTTCTGGCGGGCCTTGCGGCGGACCGAGGATGTCCTGCTTACAGGCTCAGACCCTATCGGGCTGGTCGCGCAGGCAAGATCCGTGCTGGAATTTGCCCGGATTGCCCGCAAGACGGGCCGGTCCCTTCAGCAGGCCTCCACCTATGATCTGGAATGGGACGGGCCGGATCAAAGCAGCATTTCAAACTGACGGCGCGCCGGTTGGGGTGGCGCGCCTTGTGCGATGGCCTCAATATCGCGGCGCAGAAAATCGAGCGGGCCGATAACCGGGCTTGCGCCTTGCGCGTTGTCAAATGCCGATTTCAAGACGCGCCGGTCCTGCTCAAGTGCGAGTCTGAACAGAGGTTTGAAAAACAGCGCCTTGAGATATCCAAGCCCGCGCTCTTTCGGGCCGGTGAGCCAGCCCAGCCCCTCGACCCTGCCGGGGCCGGTTTGTCGCAGGTGGAATGTGGTGGCCAGCACGAGCCCCCGCTCTCCCCAATATTCCAGCTCTGCTATTGCGGGATGGCGATATCGACCAACTGTCTTTATCCGCGCACCGTCAAGCAGTTTGCTGATCAGCCCATCCTGTCTGTCCTCGCCGGTATAGACGGCCTCGACCCAATCAGCCCCGGACGTGATTTCAACCTGAACTTTCTGCCGCTTTGCCGACAGGCCGCGCAAAAGTCCCTTGTGGGTAAAATGCGTATGGGTTGCATCAAGGATATTTTCCGCCGCATCCACCAGGGTCGAGCATGTGTCACTTTTGACGATCCGGGCGATGTGGTCCTGGCCTTCCATCGCATGGACATAAGGCGGCCTGCCCGGCTGCCCTTCGGACAGAAAAACGCCGCCCGCTTTTTCGCAGACCAGATAGCTGGGAACCCGCACGACAGGCAGATCGCTCAGGCAGCCCGGGATGTCCACGCATGTGCCGCCGCCATCAAAGCGCCAGCCGTGATAGGGGCATTCGATTGTGGTCCCGACCACCCTGCCCCTGGAGAGTTCCACATGCCGGTGCGGACAGCGGTCATGCAGCGCAGCCAGCCCGTTTTCGGACCGGAAAAGCACGATTGCCTTGCCGGAAAACTGCACCCGGAGCGGTTTGGCCCCGATATCGCAGGAGCGCGCGACAGCATGCCAACAGTCGGGGCTCACAGCTCAAACCTCTGGAGGAGCGGCACGCCAATGCGCCCCAGAAGCATCTCGAGCGCGCGGATCGCGCATTGCTGGCCTTTGGGCAGGTGGCGGTCGAAGATGGCTGTGTATTCGATAGCGGGGACGGCGCGGCGCAGCCGTTTGAACTGCGCGGCCCCGGCGCTGGCGTTAAAGAAGCGCCCGCGGCTGATCGCGCTTTGCTGGGCAATCATCATGACCATGCGGTAAAGCCCCTCCTGCAACGGGCGTGATGTATCATAGCCCACAATCGGCTGAGTCAGGGTGTTGCCGTTCTCAAACAGCCCCGTGACGGCGACCAAAGCGCCGCTGCGATCCCGCAGCCCTTCGAGTTCGATCAAGCCGCGCGCGTGCATCTGCTGGACATAAAGCGCCGTATATTGCGGATTGAGCTGCGTGTATTTGTCAAGATAGAGCATGGAATAGAGCTGTGCACTGCGCGCGAAGTCATCTGCGTGGAACTGCGCATTGGCGACATGCTGCAAATCCGTTCTGTGCAACAGTTTGAGATCGTTGATCATGTTTCTTGAGGCCCCCGCCCGCGCGGCCTTGGCGGGGTAGATATAGATCTGGCGTGATGGCAGCATGCGAAACCCTTGCGCGCGCAGGGCCGCAATGGAGCCCGCATCCGCCACAGTGTTGAGCGAGCGCATCGCGATCACCTTGTCGGGGAACCGTGCCGTGAGGGTTTGTGTGATGTCCAGGGCGGTCCGGCGCGAGATGTCGGGCGCGGGGTTTGTCGAAAACAGCCAATTGTTCACAAAGACGATGTTGCGCAAGCCCGTGGCGCGGACAAGGGGGGAGGATGCGCGCAGCAACCCGCCCAAAGACCATCGCAGGGCCGGGTGCGCCGCAAAGTTGCGCAGCTCGTCTTTTGCATAATCGACATAGCCGGTAACCGGGTCGCAGATATAGCAGGTCCCCTCCGTGCTGGCTGAATTGATGGAGATCGGGAAGTTGAGATCCCCAAGCCGGAAATGTTCCATCCGCGTGTGAAGATTGGCGATCAGCGCACCTTGGGGATGGGTGCGGAAACACTCCACGAAGGCCGCGACCTTCCCGGCATCGTTGGAGACCTGTCCGGGATTTGCAGCCACGGCCTTCATGGGCTCAGGCGGCGTTCGACACGGCGCAGCTTGGCATGTGTCTGCAGATCGAAGCTGCGTCTGACGAGGCTGAGCCGGGCCACTGCCTTACGCTGTGACAACAGCGCCGTGACGGCCTGTTGGGCGGCGATTGCGGTCTGGGGTGGGTGTTTGGGCTCAAGGTGAAGTTCAATCGACGCATCCGAGCGCTGGATGAGGCGAAAATCATCAATGCCGGGATCGGCGTTCAGGACGGCGTTGCGCAGCACATCCGGGGTGATCATCACCGCGCCATGAGCCCCTTGCAGATGGAAGCAATCATCAAGCCGCCCGGCGAGCTCTGTGACGGCTTGCAGCGGCGATCCGCAGGGGCAGCTTTGTGCGGACAGGCGCAGCAGGTCGTTCATACGGTAGCGCGCCATGATCTGGGTGTCGCGCCGGAAACTGGTGATCAGGGGGTTCGCGAGCCCGTCTCCCACCTGTTCATATTCAAAGAAGACGGAGTCTTCGGCCAGATGCAGCCTGCCATGGGCGCAGCTTACACCCAGCAGACCCTCCGAGGCCATATATATCTGGCGCAAGGGGGATCCGAACCCGCGTTCGATCACCCGTTGATCGACCGGCTCCAGCGTCTCGGCGGCGGAAAAAACCCGTTTGGGGTTGAGGGAGAACTGCTCTTCGACGAGGTATCGCAGGATTTTCGGCGGCGCGACAATGACCGAAGGGGCAAAACGCTCCAGATCCTGCCGCCAGATCGCGGGGTCTGTTGTCAGCTCAAACAGGCGCAGCTTGAGGTGATGCAGCCGATTGGCACTGTCATAAAGCGCGCCGCCCTGGGGCAGGATGATGGCGACCCGCTGCCGCTGCCTCAGCATGTCCGGGATCGTTTTGGCCAGAATGGAGCCAAGCCAGCGAAAGCGCTCTTGCCGGGAAATAACGAACAGACCGCGATTGCCGCTGGTACCGGTGCTTGCGCCGACGAGATAGCCATCGAGTGTGGCGCCGTCGCGCATTGCGGCGCGGACCTGATCATCGGTGAAGCCGCAGCGGTTATAGGCGGCGAAATTTCCCATCAGGGTGGCTTTATCCATGACCGGAAGATCGCCAAGCCTGCCTGAAAACCCCTGATATGCGGCGATTTTCGGCACGGAGCCTGCCAGCCAGCGATCAAGGGCGCGCTTTTGGGCCCGCTGAAATCGCGCCCGCGATCTTGAATGGCGGCAGGCCCATTTGGTGAGCGCAAAGCTGTACAGCGCCTCGCCTATCATGGAGCGGCTGCGGTGTAATCAAGCGCGTGACGATCCGGGTCATGGCACAAGATCACATCCCCCGGAGCCTGATTGCCAAACCGCGCGACAAGATCGGTGCTGTCCTCCAGTTTGTCCGGCGCATCGGCTATCAGGCGCGGCACAAGGCCCGGTCGCCGCGATTTTGGCAGGGCTGCCAGCATCCATTGCGTATCGACGGCATAAAGAACGGTGCGTTCGGGCAGGTGGATCGCGAGCCCGAAATGGCCCTCGGCATGGCCGGGCAAGGGGCATGCCGAGATCCGCCCATCCCCGAGCACATCAAAGCCGGGCTCTGCGCCGAGCCCTCTGACCTGTGCGCAATCTTCCAAAGGCGCGAGGCGGGCCGAAAAATCGGCGGGCAAAAGCTCTGTGAAGATGCCGTGGCGCAGGTTGTGATGTGCAGATCTGCCCGCGACACGCGCCCAGGCGGCGGCGACTGTGTGGAACTGCGCGTTCGGGAACAGTTTGAGGCCCGAGACATGATCGGCGTGGAAATGCGTCACGATCACGGATTTGACGTCACGGGGGGCAAACCCATAGCGTGCGAGAACCGCTTCGGGTTGTTCTTCGGGCACAAGCCTTGGCCGCAGCAGACCGGAATAGATCCGGAGCGCGCGGGATCTGTCGCGGCCGCTCACCGCATGGTCTGTATAGCCCGTATCGATCAGGACCGGGCCCTGTGTCGGGTGCAGCAGAAGGCCGAAACGCACCCGCAAGGCGCGCCGCCGCCATGCCCCACCGCGCAGAATGAACCTTTCGGGCGCATCGACCCATGCGCTGTTTGCGAAGACAAGCCTCATCCCTGCCCTTTCGCAAATACCCGCTCCAGCCCGTCGCGAAAGCTCACTTCTGGTGACCATCCAAGCTCTTGCCGCGCGCGACCTGTGTTGAGGCTTTGCGCAAACGCAAAGAGCGCGAGACCGTAGCGCGTCACCGCTGGCTCTGTCTGGCCGCCGCGCAGCAGGGCCAATTGTTCCGCCATGAAGGCGGCGGCCAGTGCGGGACGCAGCCGCATGGGACGCCAGCTGACAGGCATGGCAAGCTTTTCGCAACATTGCTCAACAATCTGGCGTATCGGCAAACTCTCACCGCCCGAGACGTTATAGATGCGGTCTGTGAGCGCGATATCGGCGCCAAGAGCGGCCATGATCGCGCTCAGCACGTCATCAATATAGGTAAGATCGATCCTCGCCACGCCACCGCGAAACACAGGCAGGGCGCGGCTGCTTGCTGCCTGTATCAGGCGGGGGATCAGCGTGGTCTCACCGGGGCCGTAAATGCCGCGCGGACGCAGGATCAGGCGCGATGCGATGGCCGATCGCAGCACCAGTTTCTCGGCCTCGGCCTTGCTTCGGGCATAGTGGGTGTAGGGCCTGGGCAGGGGCGCGGTCTCGGGGATGTCGAGCTGATCTTGCAGGCGGAAATAGACCGAGGGGCTTGAGATGAACAAAAACCGGCGCGCGCCCAACTGTTCGGCTGCGCGCAGCACGCAACGCGTCCCTTCGATATTGGATCGCGTGAAATCCTGGCTGTGGCCGAAGGGGGAAGACAGGCCCGCGGCATGGACCACCGCATCGGTGCCGCTGAGCCCCCCGATTTGGCTTTCGCTCAAGGGGTTTTCGAAGGACCAGTCAAGGGTCGGTATGCCAGCCGCGCGCAGTTGCGCCAGCGCCACCGGATTGCGACCCTGCGCCGTGACGGCCACCCCCAGCGCCTTGAGATGCCGCACGAGCGCACCGCCCAGAAAACCGGTCGCGCCTGTGACAAGCACGCCTCCCGCCAGATCAAAGCTCAAGCGCGATCCCCCCGATAGAGACGCCCGCCGAGGTGCCGATCAACAGCAGCTTATCCCCTTTGGAGGCTTTTCCCTGCGCCACCGCGAGATCCAGCGCGAAGGGGATGGAGGCGGCGATCTGGTTGCCATAATGCGCCGCGATATTCATGACCTGCGCATCGCTGAACCCGGAGATCGCGATCATATGTTCCAGCGCCTTGGGGCTTGCCTGATGCGGCACGACGAGATCGACGCAATCGCGCGACCAGCGGGCTTTTGACAACAGCGCGTCCAGAAAGGGGACAAAATGGCGCGCCGTGACGCGAAACAGCTCGCGGCCATTCATCTCGAAACGGGCGTGCTGCTCGAAGGCAGTTTTTTGCGCGTGGTAGTCGATGCGTGTTCCACCAGAACCCAGCTGGCTGGCGCTGTAGGCCGAAGGGAATGTCTGCATGTGCGAGGCGATCAGACCGCCTGCCCCATCGCCTGTCGGGCCGGACACAATAGCCGCCCCGGCCCCATCGCCAAATAAAAGCGCGGTCTGCGGATCGTTTTGCCAGGGAAGTGCTCGCGAGGCGCGCTCGGAAGAGACCACCAGCGCGCAGCCTGAGCTGTGCCGGTCCATCATCCGTGCGGCGACTTCCAGCCCGGTGACAAAGCTCAGACAGGTGGAATTGACGTCAAACGCCATTGCGGCACCATCGGCGATCCCGAGGCGCTTCATGATCAACGGCGCTGTGCCCGGTATTGATTGATAAGGCACGCCGCAGGCTGCGATAATCATGTCGATATCGTTGATGGTTTTTCCGGCCGCTTCAAGCGCGTTCCGGCTGGCGGCGATGGCGAGGTCGATCTGGTCCTCATCGGTGCAAAAATACCGGCTGATCATTGCGTGATCGCAGCCAAGGGTCTGCGCGCAGAGGCCATATTGCGCGGCCAGATCAGAGCTGGTCACTTTTTGTCTGGGAACGGCTCGACCGGTTCCAATAAGCTTGGCTGGAAACATCTAAACACCTTGTCGTGCGACCGCTCGATCACATCTATGCACTGACCGGGGCTATTGGAAGGTTGGGCGAAGGCCGTTTTCGCATTGGGTCTGGCGGGGATCGGTGACGTCTCGCCGAAGTCCCGGCGGGCCTTTGTGGGCGACGGGTTGCGTTGTTTGTGCCTCAATTTGGGCGCAAAAAGCTGCGAGATCATTGCAACGCGTAGGTGTGTAACTTAACATTTGCGCGCAATGATGATCGCGAAGATCACGCAAGTTGCGAGGCATTACACGTGAAGTCAGACTACCAGATCGGTATGTTGTGGATCAGTGGCCGGCTCAGTTTTCTTGAACAGTTATGCGTTAAATCCTTTGTAGATGCGGGCCATCACGTCAAACTTTATACCTATGAGCCCGTTGAGGGCATTCCCGATGGGGTGGAGCATGCCGATGCCGCCGAGATCCTGCCGCTGAAGGGGTTTTTGACCCATGAGCGGACAGGCAGTCCGGCGCTGCATTCCGATTTGTTCCGCTATGAGATGCTGGATCGCAACACCGATATGATCTGGGCCGATACGGATGCCTATTGCGTGAAGCCCTTTGCCACCGATACCGGGCATTTCTATGGCTGGGAATCGCCCAAACATATCAATGGCGGTGTTCTTGGTCTGCCCAAGGGCAGCGATACGCTGGCCGAATTGCTGGCCTATACCAAGGATGAGTTCGCGATCCCCTCGTGGTACGGGCCCGACTATGTCAAGGAACTGGAGGCGGCGCGCGATGCGGGCAAGCCCGTTCATGCCGGAGAGCAGCCCTGGGGCGTTTGGGGTCCGCATGCGATCACGCATTTTCTGCACAAAACCGGAGAGCATCGCCACGCCCTGCCGCCTGAGGGTCTCTACCCGTTCAGCTTCAAGCAGCGCCGGTTGATGTTGAAGCCCAATTTCGACGTCTCCTCGCATGTGACCGAGGAGACCTATTCGATCCATTTCTATGGCCGTCGGATACGCGCGCGGCTGGTGGAGCGTGAAGGCGGGGAGCCGCATCCCGACAGTCTGCTGGGCCGTCTGGTCAGGCTGCACGGGATCGTGCCCTCAGACAGCCCCCTGCCCCCGCCGAAAAAACCAAACCCTCAGACCGGGGACAAAAAGCCTGTGACAAAATCCATAGCCGCCGTGCCTTTGCGCCCCGAAGAGAAACATGGCCGGGGGCTTTTGAACCTGACGGATCTGGCGGATAAATACGGGTCGGACAAGGGCTCGTCGAAGCACCGCTATACGGAGCTTTACAACATGCTCTTCCAGCCCTTCCGCAACCGCAAGATCACGATGATGGAGATGGGTCTGCAGATCGGCGGGCCGGAACATGGCAAGGATGCCACGCGTCAGACGACGGATGCGCCCTCGGTGCGGATGTGGCTGGAATATTTCAACAAGGCCGAGATCATCGGGCTGGATGTCTCCGATTTCTCGTGGTTCAAGGCCGACCGCTTCCGCTTTGTGCAATGCGATATGGGCGTGCGGGAGAATATCGCCAAAGCGGGCGAGATTTCGGACAGTTTCGACATCATCATCGATGATGCCTCGCATGCGAGCCACCACCAGCAATATGCATTTCTCGAGCTGTTTCCGAAGCTCTCCTCGGGCGGGCTCTATATTATCGAGGATCTGCGCTGGCAGCCCCGCGAGATGGAGACCAAGGGCTATCCAAAGACGGCCGAGATGTTTCAGGGCCTGCTGCATGAGGGGGTGTTTGCCCATAGTGATCCTGAGATTGCGGCAGAGCTGAACGGGCTGCGGCAAGATATGTCGGGCACGTTCATCTTTCAGGCAAAATATCAGAAAAACAAGAAGGATCAGGTGGTTGTCATCCACAAGCGCTGACATCCCCCCGGCCCCGCAAGAGGCAGGCGCGTGGATGGAGGCGATGCGCGCGCTTTGTGGGCCCGACGGTTTCGTCACCGATCTGGGACCCCAGCACAGCGCGGTTCATGTGCGGGCAGGCAAGACGCTGATCGTGACCTTCGAGAACCTTGATCACATCCTGTCCCAGTCCGAGGATCGCATGCCCTGGGGGTTTGATTTCATCCAGTCCCAGGGCTGGTCGATACTTGGGCTGATGGCCAGGGGCTGGACCTGGTATCGCTGCGCGCATGTGACCGGGTTTTTCGACCGGCTGGCCCGGGAAGGCTTTTTCGATCAGTTCGACAAGGTGGTGTTTTACGGTGCCTCGATGGGCGGTTATGCGGCGGCGGCCTTCTCGCGCGCCTGCCCCGGCGCCACGGTGATCGCGATCAGCCCGCAGGCCACACTGGACCGCGAGATCGCCAGTTGGGAGACGCGCTATCACCGGGCCTGGCGGCGCGATTTCTCGGGCGATTACGGCTATGCGCCCACCAGTGTCGCGAAAGCCGGGCAGATGTATCTGCTCTATGATCCGCGCGAGCCGTTGGACGCGATGCATGCCGCACTGTTCCAAAGCCCCAATGTCACCAAGCTGAAATGCCGCTTTCAGGGCCACCGTATCGCCAGCGGGCTTATTCAGATGAAACTGCTCAAACCGATTGTCGCGGGCTGTGTGGAGGGCACGCTGACGCCCACTGCCTTCTATAGAATGATCCGCGCGCGCCATGGGTTGCGACGCTATCAGCGCGAATTGATTGGCAAAATCGATCTCAACCGCCACCCCAAACTGGTGGCGATGGCGGCGCAATACGGGCTGGATCAGGGGGGTGGCTGGCAATTTCGCAAACATCTCAAAGAGGCGCAGGGGGTGATGAAGAAACACGCGCGTAATCGTCCATAAACCGGACACAATCTATTGATACGATACCGGCTATTGGCAAATCAGGCATCAATCATGGGACAAATCTGGCTTCATA
>CAYGUB010000031.1:0-16567 GCA_964352845.1 uncultured Rhodobacterales bacterium
GGCCGAGCGGGCGCTGGAGATGATGTGCCGCCGCAGTCTTGAGCGCGAAGCCTTCGGCAAGCCGCTGGCCCAGCTGGGCGGCAATTTCGACTATATCGCGAATGCGCGGATGCAGATCGAACAGGCAAGGCTGCTCTGCCTGAAAGCGGCCTGGATGATGGACCAGGGGGACGCTCGCGCCGCAGCGCCCTGGATATCTCAGGTCAAGGTGGAGGCTCCGCGCATAGCGCTGGAGATCACCGATCAGGCGATGCAGATCTTCGGCGCGCAGGGCATCTCGCAAGACACGCCACTGGCACGGCAATGGGCGCATCTGCGCACCCTGCGGCTGGCCGACGGGCCCGATGCGGTGCATCGCAGGCAGGTCGCCAGAGCAGAGTTGCGCAAATACACCCAAGCCAGGATGTAGGTCGCCAAAGGGTCCCCGTCTTAGGTTCTAGACCGGCATATTGTCGAAGAAATCATCGTCATCCGTGTCAGACCGGTAGCGGGCTGCCGGTTTTTTCGGTGGAAGTGTCGGGGCAAAGAAAGAGGTCATTTGCAACAAATAGGCCGACATCAGATCCGGCGCTGTCGTCTCGCTATCCACAGATTGCGTCTTGGCACGTTCATGTTTCATAATTGCGTCCTCCCAGAGTGCTACAATTGCACAACTCAGCCGCCGATGGGTTAACGAGTCGTTAGTTAAAGTGAAGAAAATGAGCATTCGCCCGATTTTTTGGCTGTTTTTTCTGTGGATAACGTCGTTTTGGGCTCAGTTCGGACGGCCAGAGCGGCAATCGGGCGGCGAAGTTTATTGCCAAAGACCTTTGCTCAGGGCGTGATCCGGGGCAAACTAGCGGCTCGCAAGGTCCCATAGCGGAGAGAGATCATGACCCCGATCGTCAAAGCGTTTTTCGATGAGGCGACGAATACCGCCTCCTATGTCGTTCAGGATCCCGGTGGGCGGGCCTGTGCGATCATCGATTCTGTGCTGGATTTCGACCATGCCTCGGGGCGCACGGATACGCGCTCGGCAGATAAGATCATCGCGTTCGTGACTGCCCAGGGGCTCGAGACCGCATGGATCATCGAAACCCATGTCCATGCAGATCACCTCTCGGCCGCGCCCTATCTGCAGGAGGCACTGGGCGGCAAGATCGGCATTGGCGGAGAGATCACGACCGTTCAGGACACATTCGGCAAGGTCTTCAACGAGGGCACGGAATTCCAGCGCGACGGCTCGCAATTCGACGCGCTGTTTGTGGAGGGCGACAGCTTTCACATAGGCCAGCTGCGCGCCGATGTGCTGCACACGCCCGGCCATACGCCCGCCTGCATGACCTATGTGATAGGCGATGCTGCGTTCGTAGGCGACACGCTTTTCATGCCGGATTTCGGAACCGCGCGCTGCGATTTCCCGGGCGGCTCTGCGGGCGATCTCTACGATTCGATCCAGAAAATCCTCGCCCTTCCCGACGAGACCCGGATCTTCGTGTGCCATGACTACAAGGCACCGGGCCGCGACGAGTTCGCGTGGGAGACCACCGTTGCCGCCGAGAAGGCGTCGAACGTGCATATCGGGGGCGGGGTCAGCCGTGAGGAATTCATAGCCTTGCGCGAAGGGCGCGACGCGACGCTTGGGATGCCAAAGCTGATCATCCCGTCGCTTCAGGTCAATATGCGCGCAGGCCATATGCCCGAGCCCGACGAGGATGGGCGCGTCTTTCTCAAAACACCAATAAACGGATTGTAATATGCCAATAGACTGGATCATGGGGTTGCTCGGAGGATTGCTGATCGGATCAGCCGCAGCGCTTTATTTGCTGATAAGCGGGCGCATCATGGGCGCATCGGGGATTCTGGGCGGGCTGGTCGATGGCACCGGCGGGCGCACTTCAGAGCGGCTGGCCTTCATCGCAGCGCTGATCGGCGTCCCGCTGGTGATCTCCGTGGTTGCCGGGCCGCTGGAGACGCATCTGACCTCCAATCTCTTCATTCTGATCATCGCGGGGCTGGCTGTTGGGGTGGGTACCCGGCTTGCCAATGGCTGTACCTCCGGCCATGGGGTTTGCGGCATCTCGCGGCTGTCGGCGCGCGCGATCGCGGCCACGGTGATCTATCTGCTGGCGGGCGCGGTCTGTGTAGGATTGGCCAAACATGTGCTGGGGGTGATCTGATGCATATCATTGTTGCAGCCATCGCTGGCGGCCTTTTCGGCGCGGGGCTTGTGGTTTCAGGCATGACCGACACGACCAAGGTGCAGGGTTGGCTCGATTTCTTCGGGGATTGGGACCCGACGCTGGCTTTTGTTCTGGGCGGCGCGATCATCCCGATGGCCATCGCCTGGCGCATCGCAGAGCGGCGCCGGACGGCTCTTCTGGGCGATGCGATCCCGGTGCGCAGCGATGCCGCGATCACACCGCGACTGGCCGTGGGCTCGACGTTTTTTGGCATTGGCTGGGGCCTGTCGGGGCTCTGCCCGGGCCCGGCAATGGCGTCGCTGAGCTTCGGAGGGGTAAGCGGCCTCGTCTTCTTTGCCGCCATGCTTCTGGGCATGTTCGCCCTGCCCCGGATAGAGACCGGCTGGACGATGCCCGCGCGGCACGGTAACTAGGCGCCATGGATACCCGTCAGATAGTGCCCGATTTCCACGTAGCGCCGCAGTTAAGTGCGGCAGATATCGACAGTCTGAAACAGGCAGGCTTCACCCATATCATCTGCAACAGACCCGCCGCGGAGAGCCTGCCGCACGACCAGCCCGAAGTGATAGAGGCCGCAGCCAAAGCCGCCGGTCTGGGCTGGACCCATAACCCGCTGGTCTCTGGCGAGCTGTCGATGGCGCACATCGCCGCCCAGAAGGCCGAGGGCAAGGTGCTGGCCTATTGCGCTTCCGGCACACGCTCGGCGATCCTTTGGGCATTGGCTCAAGCGGGCAGTATGCCGACAGATGATATTCTGGCGGCAATAGCGCAGGCAGGCTACCCGATGGAGGGGCTGCGGGGCCAGATCAATATGCTTGCACAGCCTTCCACCCCTACCTAACCTGCATCCATGAGCAAGTCATCCACACCACCCGAACAGGTTTTTGACCCCGCCCGCCGTTGGCACGATATGGGCGGTGATACTGCCGGGCCCGTGCCGATGGATAGCCATGATTTCGCACTTTGGGAAAAGCGGGTCGATGCGCTGGTCATCCTGGGTCAGGCGCGTGGCCATTTCACGGTCGATGGGTTGCGCCGCGCGCTGGAAGATATGGGCGAGGATGCGTTCGAGACCATGAGCTATTACGAGCGCTGGGTCGCCGCGCTCAACCAGAACCTGGTGGAGGCCGGGGTCTATTCGCTTGAGGAACTCGGCACGAAAATGGCGCAGATCGAGGCGCGGGGCGACAGTTACGGGGCGGCGCAGTGACGCTTGCTCCGGGCACGCCCGTGCGCATCAGGCAGATGTCGCCGCCGGGCCATATTCGCACGCCGCACTATCTGCGCGGAAAGACCGGCCAGATAGAACGTGTGCTCGGGCCCTTCAACAACCCCGAACAGCTGGCCTATGACCTGACCCCCAGCCAGCGGGTGCTCTACCGGGTGCGCTTCGAGATGGCAGAGCTTTGGGACAACGCCGAGGCCCCCGCAGACACGTTGGATGCCGAAATCTATGAGCATTGGATAGAGCCCTGCGATGCCGCATGATGACCTGAGCCCGTCGGGCCACCCATATCGCAGCGATAATGACGGACCTTTGACCTACTGGCAGGTCATGGAAATCGCGATCCGCGAGCTTCTGGTCGAAAAGGGAGAGCTTACCCCCGCCCAGATTGCCCAGCAGATTGATGCGATGGATGCACGCTCTCCGGCCAATGGCGCGGCTGTTGTGGCCCGCGCCTGGAGCGATCACGAATTCAAGGCGCGGCTTCTTGCCAATGGCTCGGATGCGGCGCGCGAGATGGGGTTCGATATCGGGCCGATGCATCTGGTTGTGGTCGAGAATACCGCCAAGATTCATAATCTTATCGTATGTACTTTATGTTCATGCTACCCGCGCAATCTGCTGGGCCTGCCGCCCGATTGGTACAAGACGCGCGAATATCGCTCCCGCGCTGTCCGGGAGCCGCGCAAGGTGCTGGCCGAATTTGGCGTCGAAATACCGACCGGGACAACCGTTCGGGTCCATGATTCCACCGCCGATATGCGCTATATCGTGCTGCCTGCCCGCCCGGATGGGACAGATGGCATGAGTGCAGAGCAGCTCGCCACGCTTGTGACCCGCGACAGTATGATCGGCACCGGATTGCCGCGCGACCCTGCCGCGTGAGCCCGCGTCCTGCGCCGGGCGGGATTGTCCTGATGATACTTGCCATCCTGTCTTTCACGGGGATGGAGGTCTTTGTGAAGTTCCTGTCGCAAGATGTTGCGACCATTCAGATATTATGGTTTCGCTATGCGGTGCAGATGGTGCTTACCCTGCTGATGACCGCCCCCCGGCTGCGCGTGGTGGCCCGGTCCAAATACCCCGCCCTGCAAGTGCTTCGCACGTTGTTATTGATGCTCTCAACGGCCAGTTTCTTCATAGGCTACCAGCAAAACTCGCTGGTCGAGACCAATGCAATCGCCCAGACAGCACCGATCTTTATCACGCTCGGGGCCGCGCTAATCCTGGGAGAGCGGATCGGAAGACATCGCCGCATCTCGGTGGGCGTCGGATTGATCGGCGCGCTGATTGTCCTGCGACCGGGAACCACGGGCTTCTCTCTCTGGCTGCTCTTTCCGATGGCGGGCGCGCTGTTTTATTCGGGCTACGCGCTGGCTACCCGCTTTGTTGGCCGCGACGAGGATGTGTGGACCTCCCTGCTCTATTCAGCGCTGATCGCCACGCTGCTTCTGAGCCTGATCGCGCCGCTCTACTGGAGCACACCAAGCCCCCGGCAGCTCTTGCTGCTTTTGGGTGCAGGGGCCTGCGGCTCGGTCGCGCAACTCTTCCTGACCATGGCCTTTGCGCGCAGCGAAGCCTCGGCGCTGGCCCCGCTTTCCTATTTCTCGCTGATCTTCTCGAGCATCTGGGGGATCATCTTTTTCAATCACTACCCTGACGCGCCGGTCTATCTGGGTGCCCTTGTGATCGTCGGGGCAGGTCTCTATGTCTGGCACCGCGAAACACATACGAAAGCACACTGATCCATGGCTCTGGGTAAGACCTCGGCAGGGCGCAAGGGCCCCGGCGACTTTCTGACCAATCTCGCGATCCGCTTCATCATTGGTGGCGCGAAGCTGGTGCCCTATCGCTGGCGTATCCCCTTGGCAGGCTGGGTCGTATCGCGCATCGTCGCACCGCTTGCAGGCTATTCCAAACGGGTGCGCGACAATCTCGCCTATGTTCTGCCCGATCTGCCCGAGGCCGAGATCGCCCGGCTGGTCCGCGCCGTCCCCGATAATGCCGGACGCACCTTGATCGAGATCTATTCGGGACGCGAGTTTACCGCCCGCTTCGCCGATTGCCCGCTCACAGGTCCCGGCGTCACCGCTCTGGAGGAGGCGCATCAAGCCAACCGGCCTGTCGTTATCGTGACGGGACATTTTGGCAATTACGATGCCGCGCGCGCAGCCCTGATCGCCAGGGGCTACCGGGTGGGCGCGCTCTACCGTGCAATGAATAACGGGTATTTCAACCCGCATTACGTCACCGCCATCAGCGAGATCGGCACCCCGGTTTTCCCGCGCGGACGGCGAGGCCTGTCGGGCCTAGTCAAGTTCCTGCGCTCGGGCGGCATGGTGGGACTGCTGGTGGATCAATATATGAGAGATGGCGAGGATCTGGAATTTTTCGGCAAACCCGCCCCGACGGCGCTGTCTGCCGCGGAGCTTGCGCTGAAATATGATGCGCTGGTCCTGCCGGTCTACGGGATCCGCCAACCCAATGGGCTAGATTTCGAAGTCGTGGTCGAGCCGCCCATTCCGCACACAACACCGCGCGAGATGACGCGTGCGCTCAACAATTCCCTGGAAGCACTGGTGCGCAAACATATGGATCAGTGGTTCTGGATCCACCGGCGCTGGAAGCCCGAACTGGCGGATCAGCGTCAATCAATCCGCGCAGCCGCCAAAACCGGGCCGGACGCGCCGTCCTGAACGATCACGACGGCCGGCATCTCTTGCGATACGCCGCCCGTGACCTGCAAAGGCGCGGCCCCATCCCAGGTAGCGATCTGGGTCCAGCTCTTGACGACGTTGTGATAGGTGAGCGTGTTGCCAGCATTCTCACCGCGACTGATCTCGACAGTCTCGGCAGGGGAATACTGTACCAGAAACACAACCATGCCGCTTGGCACCTGATCCACCGCGGCCGCCTCAATCACCAGATCACCGCCCCGGCGCGCAAGATCGATCGTCACAGGCGGCACCTTCTTGGCATGGGCCATGACGCTGTCGAGCACTTGCATCGCCTTGCTCCCGACGACGAAATCCTGTCCCGCGATCACCATCTGAGGGGTGTATATCATCGTACTGCCCGCCGTTTGCGCATAGAGGCGCTGACGCTCAGTGAAGACCGGGTTGGAAAAGCTGTCCTTCCAGCCAAGATAGTCCCAGTAATCCACATGCAAGGACAGAGCGATAACGCCCGGGCGCTTGGCAAGATCTGCCAGATCTTCATCCGCAGGCGGGCAGGATGAACAGCCTTGGGAGGTATAAAGTTCTACCAGAACATCCGCCGCCGTGGTCTGGGGTGTTGCAAGGGACAGAGCTGCAGCTCCGATGAGGGACAAAAATCTAGTCATGCTGGCTCTTTCGTTACGCCACATTCCTTAGCCAATCCCTTATTGAAACGCCAATCAAGCCTTTGCGAGATAATGTCATATCCAGCGCCGCGTCGCAGACAGGTAGCGCTCTGCCTGCGCACCGAATTGTGAGCGCAACGCCTCTTCCTCGGGGATCACAAACCGGCGGGTCAGAATGCCAAAGAAGAAGGGCAAGAGAAGCAAACACAAAGGCTGCCCACGCCCGATAATCGCGCCAAGCAAAATGATGATCAGAGCCAGATAGATCGGATTGCGCGACACCCTATAGGGGCCCTCGACGATCAAGGCTGTGGGCGTGTGATGCGGCTCGATATTGGTGCGCTTGCACCAGAACCAAAAGGCCGACCAGCCAATCACCGCAAGACCAAGCCCGATCAAGAGCCAGGAGACCGCAGCCAGCACCGGCGCACCCGAATTGCCCGGGATAGCGCGCGCAATGAACCAGTTTAGCAGCAGAAAACCAACAAGCCACACAGGCGGAAGATCAGGAAAACCCTTCATGATCTAGAGACGACCATAATCGATAACCCTGTGTCAAAGCCGTTTTCTTTCGGCGCGGAATATCCCGGTCCATTTGAACTGTGCAAAGATGGCGGCGGGCGGCAAGAGGCCGCACGCCGCAAATGCACCGCTACGCCGCAGCCAGATCGCGCAGCACATAGTGCAGCACGCCACCATGCTCGATATATTCCTTCTCGATGGCGGTATCGATCCGGCATTTCAACATGATCTTCTTGACCGATCCATCGGCCATCGTGATCTCGCAAGGCACTTCGCTCAAGGGCTTCAAATCACCCTCAAGCCCCGTGATCGACACAGTCTCGGCCCCCGTCAGCCCAAGGGATTTACGGCTGTCAGTGCCAGTGAACTCAAACGGGATCACACCCATCCCAACCAGGTTGCTGCGGTGGATCCGCTCAAAGCTCTCGGCAATGACCGCCTTCACACCCAACAGCGCCGTGCCTTTCGCGGCCCAGTCACGCGATGATCCGGCGCCATATTGCTCGCCTCCGAAAATCACCAGAGGTGTGCCTTCGGCCTGATAGGCCATCGCTGCATCGAAAATCGACATCTGAGAGCCATCGGGGCCCTTGGTATAGCCCCCCTCAACACCATCGAGCATCTCGTTCTTGATCCGGATATTGGCAAATGTGCCGCGCATCATGATCTCGTGATTGCCGCGGCGCGAGCCGTAGCTGTTGAACTCCCGCGGCGCGACTTGCCGGTCGATCAGATACTGCCCCGCAGGGGTGGATTCCTTGAACGCACCGGCGGGCGAGATATGATCGGTCGTGATCATATCCCCCAAAAGCGCCAGCACTTTCGCGCCGGTTACGTTGGAAATCGTCCCGGCCTCGGCCCCCATCCCCTGAAAATAGGGCGGGTTCTGAACATAGGTCGAGCTTGCAGGCCAGTCATAGGTCAGACTGTCTGTGGTCTCCACACTTTGCCATTTCTCGTCGCCGGTAAAGACTTCGGCATATTTGGACTGGAAGGCTTCGCGCGTGACGGTCTGCTCGACCAGCTCGGCCACTTCCTGAGAGCTCGGCCAGATATCCTTGAGGTAGACGTCATTGCCATCCTTGTCCTGCCCCAGCGCATCCTCGGCCAGATTGATATCGAGCGTGCCGGCAATCGCATAGGCCACGACCAGCGGGGGCGAGGCCAGATAGTTGGCGCGCACATCGGGGCTGATCCTGCCCTCAAAATTGCGGTTGCCGGAAAGGACAGCCGTTGCCACCAGATCGCCCTCGGCAATCGCCTCACTGATCTCTTTCTGAAGCGGGCCGGAATTGCCGATACAGGTCGTGCAGCCATAGCCCACAAGGTTGAAGCCGAGTGCGTCCAGATCCTCCTGCAGCTTCGCCGCTTCGAGATAGGCGCTGACCACCTGGCTGCCCGGCGCAAGCGAGGTCTTGACCCATGGCTTGCGGTTCAGCCCCAGCGCGCGTGCCTTGCGTGCCACCAGACCGGCCCCGATCATCACATACGGATTGGAGGTGTTGGTGCATGACGTGATCGACGCGATGACGACCTTGCCGCTCTCCATCGTGTAATCCTCACCCGCGACGGCAACCTCTTTGCCCATCGGGCGCTTGAAGGTCTCTTCCATCTCGCGGCGGAAAGCGCTGCCGCCTTCGGTGAGTGCCACGAAATCCTGCGGGCGCTTGGGCCCCGAGATCGCAGGCACGATCGTTCCCATATCCAGGCTCAGCGTGTCAGTATAGACCGGGCGGTAGCCTGCGTCGCGCCAGAACCCGTTTTCCTTGGCATAGGCCTCGACCAGCGCAATGGTCTCTTCCTCGCGGCCCGTCGTGCGCAGGTAGCGCAGCGTCTCGCCATCAATGGGAAAGAAGCCGCAAGTGGCGCCATATTCCGGCGCCATATTCCCGATCGTTGCCCGATCAGCCAGCGGCAGACGGTCGAGACCCTCACCGAAGAATTCGACGAATTTGCCCACTACGCCTTTTTCGCGCAGCATCTCGACGACCTTGAGCACCAGATCGGTCCCGGTGGTGCCTTCCATCATGGCACCTGTCAGCTCAAAACCGATGACCTCTGGGATCAGCATGGAAATCGGCTGACCCAGCATCGCGGCCTCAGCCTCAATGCCGCCGACGCCCCAACCCAGCACGGCCGCACCGTTGACCATCGTGGTGTGGCTGTCCGTTCCCACAAGCGTGTCAGGATAGGCCACCATCTCGCCATTCTGATCGGTGTCGGACCAGACGGTTTTGGCCAGATATTCAAGGTTCACCTGATGGCAGATCCCGGTGCCGGGCGGCACGACGCGGAAGTTGTTGAACGCCGACTGGCCCCATTTAAGGAAGGTGTAGCGCTCCATATTGCGCTCATACTCGCGATCGACATTCATCTGGAACGCGCGAGGGTTGCCAAACTCGTCAATCATCACCGAATGGTCTATGACAAGATCAACGGGGTTGAGCGGGTTGATTTTTTCGGGATCGCCCCCCAGACCTTTCAGCCCGTCGCGCATGGCCGCCAGATCAACCACAGCAGGCACGCCGGTGAAATCCTGCAACAGGATGCGCGCCGGGCGGTAGGCGATTTCGCGCGGATTTTTGCCGCCATTGTCGGCCCAATCCGAGAAAGCGCGGATATCATCAAGGCTGACGGTCTTGCCGTCCTCGAACCGCAACATATTCTCCAGCACCACTTTCAACGCGGCTGGCAGTTTGGAAAAATCACCCAAACCCGCCTTCTGAGCCGCGTCGATCGAATAAAAAGCGTAGCTTTTATCGCCCACGGAAAGGGTTTTGCGGGTCTTCGCGCTGTCATGTCCTACGGTTACGGTCATCGCGTTTGCTCCAATATGCTTGAATATCTTCCGTCCTCTTGCACCATGCCCCACGCCCGATCAAGCCCTGAAAAGCTCAATTGCATACCAGCGTATACAATAATTCGTGTTTATCCGACTTTCAGCCTCATTCGGTTTGCGATAAGCCCGAAAATATGAAGATTTCCGCCCAAGATCTGGCCTGCGCGCGCGGTGGCCAACGCGTGCTGGAGCATGTCAGCTTTTCGCTGGCACCCGGTGATTTGCTGATCCTGCGCGGCCCAAATGGCGCGGGCAAGACGACGCTGCTGCGCTGCATCGCGGGCCTCACCCCGCCCGAGGCCGGCACACTGGAGATCGACCCCGACGAGGTCGCCTACGCCGCCCATGCCGACGGTCTCAAGGATCAACTGAGCGCTGCAGAAAACCTGCAATTCTGGGCACAGATCTACGGAACCCGCGATATCGCACCGGCCATAGACAGCTTCGATCTCGCCCAGCTCCTGGAGCGGCGCACACAAGATCTCTCCGCCGGTCAACGCCGCCGCCTGTCGCTTGCGCGCCTGACGCTGACCGGCCGCGCGCTCTGGGCGCTGGACGAGCCTACGGTCTCGCTCGATCACGAAAATGTCGCCCGCTTCGCGCGCGCTGTCTCAAGCCATCTGGCAGCCGGCGGAAACGCCATCATCGCGACCCATATCGATCTGGGCCTGCCGGAGGCAAAAAGCCTCGATCTCGGACCGTTCCGCGCAAAGCCCGAGCCTGGCACCGATCCCTTCCTCGACACGGCACCGCTGTGAGGGCGCTGCTGCTGCGAGATCTCAAACTGGCCATTCGCGCAGGTGGCGGGTTTGGTCTCGGGCTTGCCTTCTTCCTGATCCTCGTCACGCTCATCCCCTTCGGCGTCGGCCCGGACACAACCGTGCTGCGCCCGATCGCGCCGGGCATCTTGTGGGTGGGTGCGCTTCTGTCCTGCCTTCTGTCGCTCGACCGGATCTTCCAACTCGACCATGAAGACGGCACGCTCGACCTTCTCGCAACCGCCCCGATCCCGCTTGAGGGTGCCGCCGCAATCAAATCACTGGCCCATTGGATCACGACAGGCCTGCCTTTGACCCTGGCCGCCCCGGCACTTGGCATCCTGCTCAATATCGAGGCCCAGGCCAGCCTGTGGCTCGTCATCACGCTGCTGATCGGTACGCCCGCCCTGTCCATCATCGGCACATTCGGAGCCGCCCTGACCGTCGGCCTCAAACGCGGCGGCCTGTTGATATCTATCCTCGTTCTGCCGCTCTACATCCCGACCATCATCTTCGGGGCCGAAACCGTGCGTCGCGCCGCCGAAGGCCTGCCTGCCACAACATCGCTCCTGCTTCTCGCGGGCATCACCACTGCTTGCTTGTCACTGCTTCCCTTCGCCAGCGCCGCCGCCTTGCGCGTGATATTGCGCTGAGAGCGATGTCTTCAAAGCAGCCGAGCGTCTCATGGCAATGGATCCATAAACCTACGCACGCCACGCCAACCCGCTCAGCGTCTGGTCCCGGTTCAACTGCCTGCTGCCCATCGCGTTACTCATCCGGAGCCGCATCTAGGGTCGGTAGAGATTCAGGATTCACATATTGGCTGAGTTCTGATTCATACCCCCAAAAGGGAGGTCTGGATGGACACGGACAGATTTATTATCCGCGATCATCAATGAGCCGGGCCACATTCTAAACTGATGGATTGGATGCCCCTCCTGCCGGTTCATCATCGGACCGTCCGAGCCACTTTGGTTCGGTTGTATTGCAGGAGGAACAGATGTCAGAAGTATTTATCATCGGTGTCGACTTGGCGAAGCGCGTCTTTCAAATCCATGGCGCTAACACCACAGGCAAAGTCATTTACCGCAAAAAGTTGAGCCGTCCTCAGTTCACCAAGTTTTTGAATGGACAAGCTCGCTGCAGTGTTGCGATGGAGGCCTGCGCATCGGCGCATCATTGGGGCCGTGCAGCATTTGCTACGGGTCATGAAGTTCGCCTGGGTCCTGCGCGACATGTGAAGCCCTTTGTCAAACGACACAAAAGCGACACTGTCGATGCCACCATCTGCAAGACGCATGCCGACGCAAGCTCTCAAAAAGGGGGCTTGAAGCTGCTGGTATTGGCCGTTCCAAAGATGGCCTGACCAGTGCCCGGCAGTCGAAACGCAGTTTCGATGAGAGGGGAGCAAAACCCACGCAGCGGTGGACGCGCTTGGTCTGCCGATCCGCACCATCATCACTTCCGGCCAATGGGGTGACAGCCCACAAGCCCAGGGATTGATCGCAGGACTGACGATGGCGCAACACGTCATCATGGAGGCGGCACATGATGCGGACCATCTGCGCTCTTTCATAGCCGAAGATCTGGGCGCGACCGCGCATATCAAACGAAACCCAACACGTCGCGAAGACCGATACAGTGATTGGGCACTCTACAAAGAACGTCACCTCGTCGAGTGTTTCTTCAATAGGATCAAACGCTTCCGCTGGATAGCCCTGCGCTGCGAGAAGCCCGTCAGTTCATTCAAAGCATTCGTCGATCTCGCATGCGCAATGGTGTCGACCAGCTAAATGCAGACGCCGCCGAGCGCGTCATGCGAAAGGCCTCAATCAGGTAGCGCTGCCTGAAATAAAAGAGCTCGGGCAGTATTACCTGATTCAGGTTTTTCGCATGACGCTCTATGGATCTCGCAACGCTCCTAAAGTGCTGCGATCACCAGAATGATTGACACCACAACCAGTGCGATCCCGGCCATCTCGCGCCGGTTGCTCCGCTCCTTGAAGATGAAATACGATCCCAGAAAGGTGAAGACCAACTCCACCTGCCCCAGCGCCTTGACGTAGGCTGCGTTTTGCAAGGCGAATGCGGTGAACCAGCCAAACGATCCCAGCATCGACGTGATCCCCACCAAAGATGAGACCCGCCAGGACGCCAGGACGCGCCCGATCTCGCCCCGTTCGCGCAGTATCAGCCAGCCGATCATCACCACCGTCTGAAACAGCGTCACACAGGCCAGCGTAACGCCCGCACGCAAAAACGCATCCTCCGACGCGATTTCCATTGCCGCCCCGCGATACCCGATGGCCGATATGCCAAAGAGCACCCCCGAGGCCAGCCCAAGCGCCGCCGCCCGGTTAAACACGCTCCCTCCCTTTGGCGGATCGGAGAGCAACAGCACCCCAAAAAAACCCACGACAATCGCGATGATCCCCCAGGCCGAAATCCCCTCGCCCAAAACCAAAAACCCGATCAGCGCGGTCTGCACCACTTCGGTTTTCTTGAACACGATCCCGACTGCGAAATTGCGCTGCGCAAACAGCGCGACAACGCAGGCTGTCGCAAGGATCTGGGCGATCCCACCGCTTGCGCCAAACAGCACAAACCGCGCGCTCAGCCCGGGCCAGTCATAGCCCATGATCAGCATGTAAAGCGCCAGAAAAACCGCGACCAGCGGGGCCGAAAACAAAAACCGCGAAAACGTGGCCCCGGCGGTCGACAGCTTCGTCCCGCGCAGGAGTTTTTGCAGCATGAACCGGATGTTCTGCATGAAGGCTGCGAAAATCGTGACAGGGATCCAAAGGCTCATCCCCTCTCATCGCATGCGCGCCCCTCTCGCGCCAGCGCCGCGCGCTCACATGGTCGGATCAGAAGTGACTGTGTGACCAGCCACCACACCCACATGGCCGGAGGCGCCAGCGGGAGACCACGCGCCTCACCGCGCGGCGATCGCAGCCCCTGCGCCATCGGGGCGCGGCAGACCGGCATGAACGGTCGCAATCTCGGCCAGTCGGGCGGCGATCTGCGGCGCGGGCTCGGAGGCGCGGCGCGTCTCGAGGCTGACATGGATCAACATATGCTCCCCCGTTGCCAAAAGCCTGTCACTTTCGAACATCTGATGGAACAGATGCAGCTTTTTACCTTCCCCTGTAATTACTTGCGTCTCGATCCTTATCTTCGCGCCAGCGTGAACCTCATCCAGATGACGGATATGGGTCTCGGCCGTGAAATAACTGCCACCCGAGGCGATATAGTCCGCGTCGCACCCTATTATTTCCATGAAACGGTCGGTCGCATCACCGAAAGCCTGCAGGTAGCGGGCCTCATTCATATGCCCGTTATAATCCGTCCAGTCGAGCGGCACCGCGCGCGCCACAGTCTCGATCGGCTGCGTGATGTCGGGCGCTGCGCATGCCGCCACCAGCGCCTTGTCAGCAGAGTTGAGCAACGCCCCGGCGCCCCAATCCCGGCCTTTCAACGCGCGCAGCATCGCAACCAGATTGCCATCGCGAACCCGCTCCAGCTCGCGGATGGAATAGGCCCCTGATTGTGCGTCCGACTGGCTGGCGACACGGTCGATCAGCTCATCTGTCAGCTCGGGCACATCCATCAGCTTGGTCCAGGGCCATTTCAGACAGGGCCCGAACTGAGCGATGAAATGTGCCATTCCGTCCTCACCGCCCGCGATGCGGTAGGTCTCAAACAGACCCATCTGCGCCCAGCGCAGGCCAAAGCCGTAGCGGATCGCGTTGTCGATTTCCTCCGTGGTTGCGATCCCGTCACGGATCAACCACAAGGCCTCGCGCCAGACGGCTTCCAGAAACCGGTCGGCGATATGGGCATCGATTTCGGCGCGAACATGCAAAGGATACATGCCGATCCCGGTCAGGATCTCCTTGGCCTTGTCGATCAGTTCGGGCGGGCTTTGCGGGCTTGGTACAAGCTCAATGAGCGGCAGCAGATAGACCGGGTTGAACGGATGCGCGACCACGATCTGGCCGGGCCGCGCGGCCCCTTCCTGCAGTTGGGAGGGCTTGAACCCGGAGGTCGAAGAGCCGATGACCGCCCCCGTCCCGCAGCTGCCCTGAAGGCTGCGGTAGACCTGATGTTTCAGCTCCAGCCGCTCAGGCACGCTTTCCTGAATCCAGACGGCCCCCTGCGCCGCCTCTTCGATACTGTCGTGAAAGCTCAGGCGGCCTTCGGGTGGCAGGGCGTGCTCGCTCAGGCCCGGCAGCGACCGGCGCGCGTTGTCCAGCACCTCTCCCAGCTTGCGTTCAGCCTGCGGGTCAGGATCAAACACCTGCACGTCCCAGCCCATCAGCATAAACCGCGCCGCCCATCCGCCGCCAATCACCCCGCCGCCGATCACCGCAGCAATCCGCGTCATTTGCGTCTTCCCTTTTGGTGCCGCGCCAACCCGCGGACGATCCCGATAATCGCAATGGTCAGACCGCAGACAAGCCCGCCAAGGATCAACAGGAACCCCAAAAGGGCGATACCGCTGAGATCCATTCGACCGGCTGCCATCGCTTCGGGATCACTGCCAAAGCGCATCAGCACAAAGCCGAGAAACACCGACATGACCGTCGCAGCAAGATAGACCGTCTGCGTCGCGCGGCCAAACACCAGCTTGCCCGCGCCCCAGGCCGCAAAGACAAGAACGCCCAGAATTGCAAGTGACTCTAACATGTCATGGGGTCTCCGTCTGGCGCGCGTAGATCAGCTGTTCAGTGTCATAGCCGTTGAAGCGCAGAATGTCCGTGGCCGCCGTCAGGCGGTCCGGGCTGATCTCGGGCTCACGGTTCAAAATCCAGCCTGCGCGGCCCGATGGCACGCCCACAACAGCTGTCTGGTAATCCTCATCAACCCAAAGAACCCAGTAAGGCGCGCGGATAAATGGCACCCTGTCAAAGCTGACGCGCAGACGTCCCGGCCCGTCAGGTACGGCAATCCCTTCGATCTGGCGTTCGCGCCCGGTTGCGGTCAGGCAGCGATTGACCACTTTCAAGCCACCTTCGGCCAGCGGCGTATATTGCGCGGTCGAGCGCAGGCAGCCCCTTTGGAACGGGGTCGGGAAGCGCGCGATCTCGTGCCAGGTGCCTGCATAGCGCGCAGACTCGAACATGGCGTTGGAGGCAATGGGCACGGATTTGTCCCGGTAGCTTCCGACAGAGCAGCCCGCGAGCAGAAGCAGCACCAAAAGAGCCGCAATCCGCATCATAGCGGGTCCTGCCGCTTCAGGCCAAGTCTGGCGCGGACCGCCTTGGGCCCGATCACCGATGCGCCCAAAGCCTCAATAATCTCGACGGCTCGGCTGACAAGCTGCGCATTGGTGGCCAGCACACCCCGTTCGAGCATCAGGTTATCTTCCAGCCCCACCCGCACATTGCCGCCCGCCAGAACGCTCGCCGCAACATAGGGCATCTGGTGACGTCCCAGACCGAAAGCCGAGAAGGTCCAGTCGGGCGGTACATTATTGACCATTGCCATGAAAGTGTTGAGATCATCGGGCGCGCCCCAAGGCACGCCCATGCAAAGCTGGACCAGCGCAGGCGCCTCCAGTACGCCATCGGCCACCAGCTGTCTGGCATACCACAGATGGCCTGTGTCAAACGCCTCGATCTCAGGCTTGATCCCCAGCGCCGTCATCCGCGTGCCCATCTCGACCAGCATGCCGGGGGTGTTGGTCATGACATA
>CAYGUB010000032.1:0-16502 GCA_964352845.1 uncultured Rhodobacterales bacterium
GCGCCAGCGGGGTAGTCTCATCGTGCCGGGAAGATCAAAAACGCTCATGAGAAAGTGTCATAGGGTCTGTTGCTGGCACCTCGACCGGAAATCAGGCGGCTTCACCGGATTACAAAGCGATACGGAACCGCGCGAATCCGTCCGGGCCCTCGCCTGCGGGCTCGATGGTCATATCGCCAAGATCCTCCAGATAATCGACAGCTTTGGGGCCGGTATCAAACAGCACAGAGGTCTTTTCCTGGGGCACAAATGACCAGTTGCTATCGGCCCTCGGGCTGATCGTCCCTTCTTCGATGATATAGCGCACGATCACGTCGCGATTGGTGTCGGGCCCTTCAAATACAATCGTATCTCCCAACGCCCCGGGGAAACTGCCACCGCCTGATGCGCGGTAATTATTGGTCGCGATGATGAATTCCTGATCCGGGTCCAGCGGTGCGCCGCCAAAGGTCAGATTGACGATCCGGCTCGCCTGAGGGTTGAGCAGCTCCCCTTTGGGATCGAATTTGGACGGCTGCGTCAGGTCGATCTGATAGCTGACCCCATCAATCACGTCGAAATTATAGGAGGGGAAGTCAGGGTTGAGCAGGACCTGATCATCGGCCCCGGCCTCGATCTGGTTAAACATGCCAGCGGAGCGCTCCAGCCAGTCCTTGACCTCCGCGCCCGTGACTTTCACCGCGCGCACCGTATTGGGGTAAAGATAGAGATCAGAGACATTCTTGATCGCCACATCGCCCACAGGCACATCAGTGTAATATTCCGGCCCACCGCGACCACCGGCCTTGAAGGGGGCGGCAGCCGACAGGATCGGCAGGGCCTCATATTCGGTCCCAGCCAGCATCTGCTTGATATACCAGACCTGCGCATTGGAAACGATCTGCACAGAGGGATCATCGGCCACCAATGCGAAATAGCTATGCAGCGGCGCATCGGTCTTGCCCACGGCCCGGCGCACATAGGCCAGCGTCTCATCATGTTCGGCCTGTACCGAGGCCAGCACAGAGGCGTCATCCTCTACCAGAGGCGTGACCGAGCGATCCTCGTTGCGCTGCGCAATCGGGCGCGCTTCGGATGTGTGAGAGATCACCCTCCACTCATTACCGGACCGCTCGAGCAGCAGGTCGATCAGACCCAAGTGAGAGCCCCAGAAACCACCCATCGCGGCTGGCTTCCCGTGGATTGTGCCCTTGTTGGGGTCTATCGCTGCCATGCCTTCAAATTTCGGCCCCGGGAAGACCAGATGGCTGTGTCCGGTCAAGATAGCATCAATCCCTTCGACAGCGGCCAGCGGCACGGAGGCGTTCTCCATCCCGTCTGTCTGCTCTGCCGCGCCAATGCCGGAATGTGACAGCGCCACGATGATATCGGCGCCCTGTTCTTTCATCTGCGGCACGTAGGCCTGCGCTGTCGCCACAATGTCGCGGGTCTGGACATTGCCTTCCAGATGCCTGCGATCCCAGCCCATGATCTGCGGCGGGACAAAGCCGATAAGGCCGATCTTTATCGGGTGGCTTTCACCCGCGCCGTCGGTCACGGTTTTCTCAAGGATCACATAAGGCGCGACAAGCCCGACATCCTTGGTGGGATCGCTCCCCATTTCCTTGACCACATTGGCAGAGACCACAGGGAAACTTGCCACTGCAAGAGATTTTATCAGGAAATCGAGCCCGTAGTTGAATTCGTGATTACCCAGGGTCGAGGCCTCGAAGCCGACAGCATTCATCGCGGTGATGATCGGGTGCATATCGCCCTCTTTCATCCCGCGCTCATAGGCGATGTAGTCACCCATCGGGTTGCCTTGGAGGAAGTCACCATTGTCGATCAGCAGCGAGTTGGCAGCCTCTGCGCGGATGTCACCGATGATCGAGGCGGTTCGGGACAGACCGACCGTGTCGACAGGCCTGTCACCGTAATAATCGTAAGGGAAAACATGCACATGCAGATCCGTCGTCTCCATCAGGCGCAGATGTGCCTGATTTGCAGCGGCGCGGGCAGAAAATGGATGCACGGCGATCATTGCAGCGGTTCCAAGCAGAAAATTGCGGCGGTTCGGTGCGAGAATGGTCATGACTTAGCCCTCAATAGGTGGTTAACAGGCAGTATCTATAGCTCCAATGTGACACATTCGTATCATCTGGCTAGGGTTTAAAAGAAAAAAGCCGACCCAGGGGCAAGGGGTCGGCTCTGACTGCTCAAAGGCTGTGCGCGTTTATGCGTCGTCATCTTCCGCACTGGGCGCGTCGGGCAGGTTGAAGAGACTATCCGCATCGACCAGCAGCTCTTCCTCCTCCTCATCCTCGGGCGCATCGCCGAGCGTGAAGGTCTCAAGTCCTGAGATCGCTGTGGGGATCTTGGGCTCCGGCTCGCCGCCGAGCGATTGCTCGGTCGAGACCAGTTTGCGGCGCTCGTCATCGGACATGACATTGCCCTCTTTGGCGCGTTTGGCATTGGCTTTCTGAACCAACGCATCCAGCTCCGACTGTTTGCAAAGCCCCAGAGCCACGGGGTCAATCGGCTGGATGTTCTGGATATTCCAATGGGTGCGCTCGCGGATTGCATTGATCGTAGGCTTGGTTGTCCCGACGAGCTTTGATATCTGGCCGTCGCTCAATTCAGGATGGAATTTCACCAGCCACAGGATCGAGGCCGGACGGTCCTGCCGCTTGGACAAAGGCGTGTAGCGGGGCCCGCGACGGGTTTCCTCGCCAACGGCGGCCGGATTATGCTTGAGCTTCAACTGCCGCGTCTTGTCCTTCTCGCAGGCGTCGATCTCTGCCTGGGTCAGTTGGTTATTGGCAACAGGGTCGAACCCTTTGACGCCGGCGGCCACATCCCCATCGGCGATGCCTTGCACCTCCAGGTCATGCAGGCCGCAGAACTTGGCGATTTGCGCGAAGGTCAGGGTCGTATTGTCGACCAGCCAGACGGCAGTGGCCTTGGCCATAATCGGTAGCGCCATGATGTCTCTCCTTTTGAGCTTATCCCCGAACACAGCTGTCTTGTCACCCGGCTCAGGGGCTGTCCCGGCGGGGACAAGTTCGCGTTGTTGGGGAACTTGAAGGGTATATAAGGGGGGAAACGGGCAAGGGGAAGTAAAAATGCTCAGATTGATCTGCCTTATACTCTGTTTGGCGGGCGCCGCGCGCGCGCAGGACCGCGCGGGGGAGTTTGACTATTACGTCATGGCGCTGAGCTGGTCGCCCAATTGGTGCGCGCTGGAAGGCGACCGGCGCGGGTCGGATCAATGCGACGCACGACATGATTTCGGCTGGATCCTGCATGGGCTCTGGCCTCAATATGAGCGCGGCTTCCCTGCCGATTGCCGCAGCTCTGCACGTAACCCGTCCCGCGGAGATACCAATGCGATGAGCGATATCATGGGCTCTGGCGGGTTGGCCTGGCATCAGTGGAAAAAGCACGGGCGCTGTTCGGGGCTGAGTTCGGATGATTACTTTGCCTTGTCGCGCCAAGCCTATGCGCGTGTGGCGCGGCCGGACGTGTTTCGCAAGCTCGATGATCCGGTCAAACTGCCAGCCTCGGTCGTCGAGCAGGCGTTTCTGGAGTCCAATCCGCAACTGTCGCGCGACCAGATAACGATCACCTGCAAGTCCCGTCACATCCAGGAAGTCCGTATTTGCCTGACCAAAGAACTGGAGTTTCGCGATTGTGGTCGGGACGTGGTGCGTGATTGCACGGCCACTGACGCGCTGTTTAACCCTGTGCGGTAGCGCGGACCGTTTCGATCATCAGCTGGACGTTTTCGGGATCGGCATCGGGTGTGATCCCGTGTCCCAGATTGAATATATGCGGGCCCTTGGAGAAGGCCTCCACGATGGCACGGGTCTCATCAATCAGGGCCTGACCCCCGGAAACCATATGGCTGGACGCCAGATTGCCCTGCACGCAGCCATCCTTTTGGACATGTTCTGCGGCCCAGGTCGCGCTGACGGAATTATCAAGCGCCACGCAATCGGCGCCGGTCGCCTTGGCGAAGCCGATATAGCCGTCACCCGCTTCGCGCGGGAAGGCAATGACGGGGATGCCGGGGTGACGCGATTTGAGCGCCTGGGTGATCTTGCGCGCAGGCTCCAGCGCGTATCTGGCGAAATCATCTGCCTGCAGCGATCCGGCCCAGCTGTCGAAGATCTTGATGACCTCGGCCCCGGCCTCCACCTGTTTGGAGAGGTATTCGATCGTGGCATCGGTCAGAAGATCGATCAGCGCCTCGAATGTGGCTCTATCTTCTGCTTTCAGCGCATGGGCGGGGGCCTGATCCGGTGTGCCCTGGCCCGCGATCATATAGGTCGCGACGGTCCATGGCGCGCCCGCGAAACCAATGAAGGTGACATGGTCCGGCAGTTCGCGCGACAGGATTTTCACCGTCTCATAGATCGGCGCGAGATGGTCGTGGATATCATCCTTGCCCTTCATCCTGGCCAGCCCCGCCGCGTCGGTGATGGTTGACAGGCGCGGGCCTTCACCCGTGACAAACCAAAGATCCGCGCCAAGCGCCTGAGGCAGAAGCAAGATGTCGGCAAACAGAATCGCCGCGTCGAAATCGTAACGGCGCAGTGGCTGCAACGTGACCTCGGCGGCGAGCTCCGGATTATAGCACAGCGACAGGAAATCGCCGGCCTGCGCGCGGGTGGCCCGGTATTCGGGCAGGTAGCGACCCGCCTGGCGCATCATCCAGATCGGAGGGCTGTCCAGCGTCTCTCCGGCCAGAGCGCGCAGCAATCGTTTTTGGTTCGCCATATCAAGTCCTTCCCCTCGCTTGCGCTCCGTGGTCGGAGGAAAGCGCAGCGATGTCAAGACGAGAGCTTGTCACGCCAGACTGACAGCATTAACAATTTGGCGATGAACAGGACACTCCCCTCCCCGACCGCTCCGCTGAAAATTGGAACGCGCGGCTCGCCGCTGGCTTTGGCTCAGGCGCATGAGACCCGCGCAAGGCTGATGGCCGCCTTTGATTTACCCCAAACAGCGTTCGAGATCGTCGTGATCAAGGTCACGGGCGATGCCATTCAGGACCGGCCGCTCAAGGAGATCGGCGGCAAGGGTCTGTTTACCCGTGAGATCGAGGAAGATCTGCTCGCTGGCCACATTGATATCGCGGTTCATTCGATGAAGGATATGCCGGTCGAGCAGCCAAAAGGCCTTTTGTTAGACACGTATTTGCCGCGTGAGGATGTGCGCGATGCCTTTGTCAGCCCACACGCCAAAGGTCTGGCCGAGCTTGGCGAAGGCGATGTCGTAGGCACCTCAAGCCTGCGGCGCAAGGCGCAACTGCTCAACCGGCGCCCGGACCTCAATGTGGTCGAATTTCGCGGCAATGTGCAGACAAGGCTGAAAAAGCTGGAAGATGGCGTCGCGAAATGCACTTTCCTGGCTATGGCAGGTTTGAACCGGCTGGATATGAGCGATGTGCCCGCCACCGCGATTGAAACCGATGACATGCTGCCCGCCGTTGCCCAGGGTGCCATTGGGATCGAGCGGCGTGGCGACGACAGCGCGACCGCTGCACTGCTTGAGGCGATCCATGACAGGGAAACCGGGCTCCGCCTGGCCTGTGAGCGGGCCTATCTGGCGACGCTGGAAGGCTCTTGCGAGACGCCGATTGCGGGGCTTGCCGTGCTTGATGGCGGCTCCGTGCATTTGCGGGCGGAGATCCTGCGCCCCGATGGGTCAGAAGCGATGAGCGATGCGGCAACCGCCCCGATTGAGGACGGCGCCGCGATGGGCCATGAAATCGCGGCAAAGCTGACAGAGCGCGCGCCAAAGGATTTCTTTGACTGGCGCAATCTCAGTTAATATCGGGCAGGACCTTGCCCGGGTTCATGATGTTGTCGGGGTCAATCGCACGCTTGATCGCATGCATGACCGACAGGGCCACACGATCCTTGCGCCGCGCCATGGAGGGCTTCTTGGTCAGCCCGATCCCATGCTCGGCCGAGAAGCTGCCACCAAGCGACAGGGTCACATCCTCGACCATCTCGGTGAGCATATCTATGTGATCCGGCTGGTCTTTGGTCGGAAACATCAGCAAATGCACATTCCCGTCGCCCAGATGACTGACCGACGTGTGCAGCGCCTCCGGGTCCAGCTTCGCAAGCCTGTCATTTATCCCGTCAAAGAAAGCGTCGACCTTGTCCACGGGGACGCAAATATCGTTGTTGATCATTGGCTTGCGCAACAACATGACCTCTCCGGCCGCCTCGCGACGTTCCCACATCTCGGCCCGCTGCGCCTCGTTCTGCGCGACCGTCGCGTCAAGGACATGGCCGGCCTCCATCATGCCGGCGAGTGTCTCTTCAAGCAGCGCGACCACGGGGATCTGGCCGTCATCGCCGGGCTGTGCCATGGCCGGAGCAGTCACGCCGACCTCGACCATGATATTGACATCGTGGCGCGTCTCAAAGGGTGCGCGGGCTTTGGGAAACATCGTCAGATGATCCTCGATATAAAGCGCGTCCATATATTCATATGCCTCGACCAGACCGCCGGTCGCCGCCTGCAGATCATTGAGCAGGGTCAAAGCATCAGGCAGCGAGGCCACTGCGACCATCGCCGTCGCATAGGCGCGCGGCCTGGGAAACAACCGCAGCACAGCGCCCGTGATCAGCCCCAATGTGCCTTCGGCACCGATCATCAGATCCTTGAGATCATAGCCGGAATTGTCTTTGTGCAGTTCGCTCATCAGATCCATGATCTGGCCGTCGGGCATAACGACCTCAAGCCCCAGACAAAGGCCACGCGTGGAGCCATAGCGCACCACGTTGGAGCCGCCCGCATTGGTCGACAGGGCCCCGCCGATCATCGCCTGACCCTTGGCGCCAAAGCTGAGCGGAAAGACCAGGTCATGCGCCTCGGCCGCGGCGTGTATCTGGCTGAGCACAGCCCCCGCACCGACAATCGCAATCCGCGCATCGGGCCTGACCTCTGTGATCTGATTGAGCCGCTCGACCGAGATCATCACCGCATCCTTGGCATAGGTCCCCCCCGCCAGAGAGGTGTTGCCCGAGACCGGCACGATGGCTGTTTTGCTGGCCGCACAGGCTTTGACAGCCGCGCTTACCTCAGCGGTCGAGCCCGGACGGATCACCGCAATCGGTGTCGCCTTGTATTTGCCGGTCCAGTCATGGTCGTATTTCTCGGTATCCTTCGCCTCAAGCACATGGTCCGGCCCGACGATTTCCCTCAGTTGCTCAAGCAATGCCATGGCGATCTCCTGTACTGTCGTGAAAAATCTGGCGGCAGCCACGTCAGAAGGCAAGCGATAGATTTCCCGCTTGACCCGGAGCCGGTGTTTTCATATGCCCCGCCTGTTGGCGTTGTAGCTCAGGTGGTTAGAGCGAACGACTCATAATCGTTAGGTCGGTGGGTCAAGTCCACCCAACGCCACCACGACTTTCCCCCTATCTCGGCCACCATCCGACGCCTGCGGGCGGCAATGTCTGGTCGCGATAGGTCTGGGAGTGATTGGCATAATTGAAGGCGAAGTGATGGCTGGCCGTGTTGCGCGTGCGCAGCCCATCCGGCAGCGGGTTGAGATCCAATCCGGCCTCTGCGCCGAGCAGATCAAGCATGCGCGCCAGAGCCGCCTCATCCGGCCAGCCCGCAAGGTAGCGCAGGGGGCCGTCGCCAATCAGCACAGGCGTGCCGTCTTCGGTGACAAATCGCGGCGTGAGTGGGGTTTCAACACGCTCCATCCAGTTCCTGATCATCCCCCCGCCCTGAAGCGGTCGCGGCATATCGGGGCGCAGGGATTCCACATAAGCAACCGTTGCCTCCAGCCCCGGCAGATTTGGCGGCAACGGGTCTGATATGCTCAACTCTTCCGTTTTGGAGCCCGTTCTGGGGCCAAGCACGCTGATCGCGCCCGATGCGCTCAGCCTGCTCGGCAGATCATGCGGCAGATGGCAAAGCCCCGGGACAAGAATCAGTTTGTAGCCATCCAGCGATGCTGTGGCTGGGATGATATCCACGTCGAGGCCAAGTTTGCGCAGCCCGCGATACATCTCAAAACACAGCCGGAAATAGTTGCAGCCCGCCCCTTGCGGCTGCGTATGCCAGACCCAGTCAGAGGGGTAGTCAAAGACGAGTGCGACCGGAGCCGCCGTCGTCGAGACCTCTGGCATCGCGTCAATCTCGCGTGCAACCTGCGCGACCTCGGCCGCGACCGGCGCGTCCTTGCTGTCGGGCCGAAGCAGCCCAGCATGCATCTGCTCTTGCGCGAAGGGCGCTTGCCGCCAGCGGAAGTAACACACGGTCTCGGCCCCATGCGCGAAGGCCTCCCAGGCCCAGAGGCGACACATGCCCTCCAGCGGCGCGGGATTATAAGGCGCCCAGTTCACCGGGCCCGGCTGTTGTTCCATGATCCACCAGCGGCCATGACCCACGGCGCGGTAAAGATCGTGGTGAAAGGCCTGAAAATCGGGATCACCCTGCTGCGCGAAGGCCCGCTTATGCGCGTCCGGCTCTTCGAGGCGATCCTCCAGAAAGCCCAGCGGATAGCTATCCCAACTCGCGATATCGAGATCCGCCCCCAGATCGAAATGGTCGAATTCCGTGATCCGGCCCATGTAATTGTGCATGATCGGCGCATCGCTCTGCCGGCGCAGGATCGCCACTTGCTCGCGGTTGAAGGCCACCACCTGATCAGAGCTGTAGCGCCGGAAGGCCAGAACATGGGCCGGGTTCGGTTCGGTCACTGTCAGGTTGGGCAAGTCGATCTGGTCGAAATCAGTATATTCCATCGACCAGAAAACATTCCCCCAGACGCGGTTCAGCGCGTCAATGCTCTGATATTTCTGCGCCAGCCAGTCGCGAAACCCCGTCCGAGCGGCCTGCGAGTAGGACAGGACCGTGTCGTGGCAGCCATATTCATTATCCGTCTGCCAGGCCTGAATATGCGGGTTGCGCCCATAGCGTTTGGCAAGGATTTCCGTGATGCGACGGCTCTCTGCGCGGTAGCCGGGATGGCTGAAACAATAGTGACGGCGAGAGCCGAACCCTCTTTTCAGACCCTGCTGTGACACGGCAAACATGTCGGGATGCTTCTCGGCCATCCAGCGCGGCGGGGTGGCCGTGGGGGTGCCGAGAATGATCTTCAGACCTGCGCTGCCCAGCACGTCGATTGCCCGGTCGAGCCAGTCAAGCTGCAGCTGGCCAGGCTTTGGCTCAAGTCGCGACCAGGCGAATTCCCCTATTCGGACCCAGGAAAGACCCATCTTGACCATCGCGCTGGCGTCATGGGGCCAGATATCCTCCGGCCAATGTTCGGGATAGTAACAACTGCCCAGCGTCCGCTTCACAACTGTACCTGAGCTTCGTCCTGTCCGATCAAATCCGTGTCCATCGCGAAGGTCTTGCCCGCATGCGGCTGCGCACTCAACTGTGCCTGCGACAGGCCCTGCTTGGCCGATGTGACATAGAGCTTGCCATTGGCCAGCGCCGGACAGGTGACGTGATCGGTGGGCAGCGCATAGGCGCGCAGAAACACCCCATCTGCATCATAGACCGCAACCCGCGCCGCGCCCCATTGCGCATTGACCAAAAGCCCATCCGCCGTAATCACGGCGCCATCGGGGTTCAGTTTCTCGTCACGCAGATCGATATGGATCCCGGGCGCGCCACGGGGCCAGCCATCCGCATCAAGCGCCACGCGTTGAATCGTCTGCTCAGCGGTATCGGCGAAATAGGCACAGTCGCGACCCGGCGAGAAACAGATTGCATTGGGAATGGACAGCCCCCCAAAAAGCCGCCGCAATTCCCCCTTATAGAGCCTGTAGATCGACCCCAGACCCGGTTGCGCCTGTTTGCCCATGGTCCCGATCCAGAACCCGCCATGCAGATCCGCACGGCCATCATTGGAGCGCGTCTCGGGGTTATCCGCTTCCAGATCGACCAGCTTCGTCTGGACAAGGGTTTCGAGATTATAGGTGTGCAGACCGCTCTCACTGGCGACGATCAGGCGTCGATCTGACATCCAGCCACAGGCGGAGACAAGTTCGTCAAACTGCCAACAATTGCCCGATGCGTCGAGCAGCTGTCGGTCAAGGATATCAAACCACAAAAGGCGCTGGCGCTCTGGATGCCAGAAGATGCCCTCGCCAAGTGCGCAGGCACGGTCATCGACGATCTCAAAGCTCATTGGGGAAAGGCTTCGTCATGGGCCGCCACCATTTCGCGGGCGATCCCTGCCATCTCGACGGGCGTTCGGCCGGGTTTGTACAGAGCCGAGCCAATGCCAAACCCATCCGCGCCCGCATCTTTCCAGTCTGCGAAACTGTCAGGGCCGACGCCACCGACCATATACATCGGCACCTGCGGCGGGATCACGGCGCGAAGCGCTGCCAGACCGTCCATGCCCAGCTTGAAGGCCGGGAAGACCTTCAGCCCCGTCGCCCGCGCCTTGATCGCGGCAAAGCAATCGGTGGGGGTCAGCACACCGGGCCAGCTTTCCAGACCCGCCTGGACCGTTGTGTCGATCACCTCCGGGTCTGTATTGGGCGACACGATCAGCTTGCCCCCGGCAGCCGCGACATTTGCCACGTCACCGGCGCTCAGAACCGTGCCCGCGCCGATCAGGGCCCGTGCGCCGAACGCGTCCGCCATGGCCCGGATACTGTCGAAAGGCTGGGGCGAGTTCAGCGGCACTTCAATCTTGGTGATACCCGCGTCGATCAGCACCTCGCAGACGGGCACCGCCTCATCCGGAGTAATGCCGCGCAGGATGGCGATCAGGGAACGGGTCATGCGGTCAAGCTCCTAAATGCGGCGATCAGCCCTTTGAGGGTCATCTCATCGCCAATGATCGGTTCTGCCTCGACAGCCTGTTGCTTCAGGGCCGAGACGTAAAGCCTGTTGAGACCGGGCGCGCCAACAATGGCCACATTCTGGCCCAGCCAATAGGGGCGCGCGGCGGCAAGCTCGCTGCCCAGCAGAAGGCCCGACAGACGCGCATGGCCTTGCGCGGGCGGTGCGCCATTCAGCAGATCATCGGCGCGAATTTGAAACAGCTTCGCCGCAAGGCTCTCGGGACGGCTTATCATGTCGGAAACGGCTTCTAGAAAGGCCGTTTCGTCCCAGACCGAGCCATCACCGGCCGAGTGCCTCAGCACCGATTGCGACCGCAGCAGCTTGAACAGCTCACCCGTCATGAAGGTCTGGAAGGAGACGATCTCTCCGGCGCTGATCCGGCACCATTTCGCATGCGTGCCCGGCAGGCACAAAACCCCGTCAAAATCCGGCTGCACGCTGAGAAACCCTGCGATCTGCGTCTCTTCGCCCCGCATCACATCAGGGTGGGAGATCTGGTTGAGCCCCGGCAGGATCCGCGCCGCGATACGCTTGTCCTGAGATGTCACCGCAACACTGCTGGCCACGGGGGTAGTCGGCACGGTACGGTAGGGCGCTTCGGCCCAGCCCTGTCGGGACCCTACCATGCCGCAAGCAATCACCGGGGTCGTTCCAGAGCCCAGCCACGGCTCAATATGGCTGAGCAGTACCGGTTCGAACTGATCGCGCATCAGACCGCCCATGCCCTCATCAGAGGTCAGCTTGTCGCGGATCTGATCATCCTGCATGGCCCAGACGCGCAAATTGGACGTGCCCCAATCGACGGCGATCCAATCGGCATATGTGGAAGAGCCACTCACCCGGTCGTCACCACGCCGCCATCAATGACAAGGGCCTGACCGGTCATCATCTTGGAGGTCTTGGAGGCCAGAAACAGCACGCCATTGATCATGTCATCGGGATCGAGCGTATCCTTGAGGCATTGGCGTTCAAGATGCGCGGCGAGCCCCTCCTCGGTTACCCAAAGGTCCTTTTGCTTTTGCGTCAGAACCCAGCCCGGCGCCAGCGCGTTGACGCGGATGCGGTCCGGCCCGAACTCTCGCGCCAGCGAGCGGGTCATGCCATTTATCCCCGAATTGGCCGCCGTATAGAGGGGGTAGCCCGCATTGCCCATCATATAGCTGATGGAGCTGAAATTGATGATAGAGCCGAACCCAGCTTCCTTCATCTGCGGTATCACGGCCTGACAGGCGAAGAAATACGCCTTCAGGTTGATCGCCATCATCCAGTCCCAGAAGTCGCTATCGACCTCCTCGGTGCTGTGGCGCTTGTCATTGGCGGCGTTATTGACCAGCGCGGTCACCGGCCCATGCGCCTCGCGCGCTGCGTTGATTGCGCCGGTCAGCGCATCCATATCGGTGATGTCGCCCTGAATGAACATCGGTTTGCGGCCATGGGCTTTGTCCATCTCGGCCACGAAATCGGACGCATCCGAACGACCGATGAAGCACACATTTGCCCCCTGCGCCATAAACCCGTCAGTCAGCGAAGCACCGATGCCCGACCCTCCGCCCGTGATGAACACGGAGGCCCCGTCCAGATCGTGAAAGCTTGCGATTTTGGTCATTCAGGCCATCCTTTCGATGGATTGCGAGGGCCCGCAAGCCGGTCAGTTTCGCGCCAATAGACCGGCGCGGCGGTGTCTATAGCGTAAATTTCGCGAAATTTGATCATAGCCTTTCGCCCTCCAGCACCCACATGGTTTCCGGGAAGCTCCAGGGCAATGTTATCCCGTGGTTCATCAGATAGGCCCCGGACACATCAACCGGATCATCTTTCAGGACCGGACTGCCCCGCGACAGCACCGACGCCTTGTGCCGGTTGATCAGCGTCAGCCTGTAGCAGGCCTGCGGCTCCAGCCGGGTCAGTCTCAGCGGGCGCGGGGCGATCTGGGTGGAGCTGGCCGCCTTGCCCGCAAAGATCACGAAGCGCTGGCCATCCTGGGACAGCTGTTGCTCTGCGATCACCGCAGGATCGGCTGCATCCAGTCGCAAGATATCGGCGCGCAGCATCCAGTCGCGGTTATATTTCCACCAGCTCGTGACCTCGCGCAGCACGGTCGTCTCATCTTCGGTCAGCTCACGCGGGTCCATCTCGAACCCCATATGGCGCTGCGCGGCTACCCAGGCGCGGAAAGAAATATCGAGCACCCGGCCCGATGTATGACATTTGCGCGGCCCGACATGGGAGCCCGTCACCGTCATGGGCAGAAAGAGCGCCGCGTTATGCTGCATCTTGAGCCGCTCCAGCGCGTCATTGCTGTCAGACAGCCAGACCCGCTGAGTTCGCTTGAGAATACCGAAATCAATCCGCCCGCCGCCCGACGCGCAGCTTTCGATCTCCACATCCGGGAACTCTGCCCGCAACCGGTCGATCAGCGCGTAGGAGCCGCGCGTCTGATTCGCATCAGGTGCGGGCAAAACGCGGTTATGATCCCACTTGATATAATCGATCGGATATTGCGACAGGATCGCCGACATCCGGTCATAGATGAAATCCCTCACATCGGGCAGCGCCATATTGAGCGCTTTTTGCTGACGCCCCAGCGTCTGATCCTCGGAGCCCAGCGCCCAGTCGGGATGCGCGCGGTGGATATTGCTGTCGGGGTTGATCATCTCAGGCTCGAACCAGATACCGAAGCTCATGCCCTCGCCATGCACATGCTCAATCAGCGGGCCCAGCCCGTCGGGATATTTTCGGGGATCAACCTCCCAATCGGAAAGCGAGGTCGTGTCGTCGTCGCGTTCTCCAAACCAGCCATCATCCAGCACGAAACGCTCCGCACCGAGATCAGCCGCCCGGCTGGCGATGTCCTTGAGAATATCGAGCTTATGGTCGAAATAGACCGCTTCCCAGCAATTGTAATGTACCGGGCGTGGCTTATCGAACTGGGTCACGATGCGGTCGCGCAAATGGCGCTGGAACGCGACCGCACACCCGTTCAGCCCGTCGATGGAGAACGTAATATAGAGCGGTGATGTCTCGAATTTCGTCGCGGGCTCAACCTCCATCCGGGCGGCATGGCCGAACTGGATCTGGCGGCGCCCATCGGGCAGCTCTTCGGCGATCATCTTGTGGCCGCCCGACCAGCCGTAATGGAACGCATAGGCCTGGCCCTGGGTATTGGTGGCCCCGCGGCAGGGCAGGATCAGCCCGGGGAAATGCTCATGCCCCGTCCGGCCTGTGCGGTTTTCGCGGTAGCGCATGCCCGGCGACCAGGCGGTGCGGTTCAACTGGAACTCTCCGCACCAGCGCCCTGCAACGTCAATCATCTCGTCGCCCTGCTGGGGCCCGGGCAACACAGGCGCTGCGAGCCAGTGCAGATGCACCGGTCGGTCGGCTTCAAGAGACGCGCTGGTTGTGATCACGCGGGTGTGCCGATCTGTCTCGAACCGGGCCGTGTAGTGCAGCACGTTATCCTGATCGGCGTAATGCAGGATCAGGCTCGTCTCATCCTCCTCGGCGCCCTCAAAACAGAATTTCGGCAAAAGCGGCGTGCCATCGCTGTCACGCAGGATAAGGCCCGGCTGGCCGGGGAATGTGCGCACGGCCTCCGGACAGATCGACAGATCCGGGTTCTCATCCAGCATCCCGCCGGTGACATCAATCGCATGCGCGCGGGCCAGCGTTGTGAGGTCCTCGCCCTCAGGCAGCGGCGCGCCCCAGTAGATAACCTCAGGCAGTCGCGTGCGTCGAGCGGCAAGCACAAGTGTCTGCCGCCCGTCATCCAGGCGCCATGCCTGGAACGTGTCGTCTATCATTTTCGCACGCCTGTCATTTTACTGCACCAAGCGTGAGGCCCGCGATGAAGTGCTTCTGCATCAGGAAGAACATGGCAACCGGCGGAACCGCCGCCAGCAGCGAGGCTGCAGAAACCAGATGCCAGTTATTGACGAACTGACCGTTCAGCGCGCGGATACCGGCCGTTATAGGCTTGGCCTCTTCGCCCTGTGTCAGAACTGTCGCCCAGAAGAAGTCATTCCAGATGAAGGTGAAGATCAGCACCGCAAGCGCCGCAATGGCCGGCCGGACCAGCGGCAGGACCAGATACCAGAAGATCTGAAACTCGCCCACACCCTCGATCCGCGCGGATTCGATAATGTCAAATGGCAGCGCCTTGATGAAATTACGCATGAATAGCGTACAAAAACCCGTCTGGAAGGCCGCATGGAACAGCACGATGCCAAGAACAGTGTTGTAGAGCCCGGTCTGCACCGAAAGCTCCCGCACCGGCACCATGAGGATCTGGAACGGCACAAAGTTTCCCGCCACGAAGACGAAGAACATCGGGATCGCCCATTTGGTCTTGTAGATCGCCAGCGCATACCCTGCCAGGCAGGCCAGCGCGACCGACAGGATCACTGTGGGGATGGTGATCATGAAGGAGTTGATGAAATACTGCGTCGCCTCGGATTGAATAAAGACGGCGGAGTAGTTCTCCCAGACCTGGAAGCTTGACGGCCAGCCGAAGACATTGCCGCGGTTGATATCCTCCGGCGGGCGGACCGAGGTGGCGATGATCGCCAGCATCGGCAAAAGCCAGATCAGAAGAGCGATGGGCAGGATGGCCTTATAGGCGATCTGTGTGCCCGGCGTAGATTTCTCTATCGGTTTGGGAAACATCTCAGCGGCCTCCTACTTCGTCTTTGTACATTTTGTAGAGAAATGCCGAGATATAGATCAGCATGATCAGGAACAGCACCGTCGCAATCGCCGAGCCATAGCCCATTCGGAAGCCGAACTCGGACAGCGCGGTCTCAAACATATAGTAAGCCAGCACGTTAGAGGAGCCATAGGGCCCGCCCTGCGTCATGATCGCGATCATATCAAAGCTGCGCAGCGCACCGATCACAGTCACGACGACGGCGATAAAGGTGGCGGGCTTAAGCTGCGGCAAGACCACATACCACAGCATCTTCCAGCCCTTCGCGCCATCAAGACGCCCGGCCTCGATCTGGTCGGCCGCGACATTGTTGAGGCCTGTAAGATACAGGATCATGCAATAGGCGATCTGCGGCCAGAGCCCGGCGGCGATAATGCCATAGGTCACATATCGCTCATCGCCCAGGATCGAGGGCGGGGTGGCCCCGAAAAAGCCCCAGATCGCGCCAATCACGCCGAAATTTGGGTTGTAGAACCATGTGAAGATCAGGCCGACCACGACCTGGCTGATCACGAAGGGGAAGAAGAACAGCGATTTGTAGATCCGCATCCCCGGCACAGTCTGGTTGAGAAACAACGCCACAAAGAGTCCGGCGGGAACGGCGAGCATGTAGAGAACCAACCACAAAAGGTTGTTCCAAAGCGAGGTATAAAAGCGGCTGTCATCCATCAGCTCTACATAGTTGCGAAGCCCGACCCATTCGGCCTCCCCCAGCCCGTCCCATTCAAAGAAGCTGATCCAGATCGACTGGAAGATCGGCGCGATGACATAGACGATGAAGAACAGCAGCGCGGGTGCCAGAAAGATCCACGGCGTCACCGCAAGCTTGTTTCGTGCGTACCAAGATCGATTGTCGACGGCGGAATTTGCATCAATGGCGGCCATGGTATCTCCCTCGGGGCATGGAGGCTTCGGGTATAAAGCGCATGTGAAAGCCGGTGAGACTGCGGCTTGCAGATTGGCTCTGATCCTGTTG
>CAYGUB010000033.1:0-8605 GCA_964352845.1 uncultured Rhodobacterales bacterium
TCCGCAAACTGCCGGAGGATTTGCAGGCCGCAGTCTTGAAAGCCGCCGCAGAGGGGCTCAAGGCCAGGCTCGCGCAATATCCGGAAGTCTCGGCGCTGGAAGATAATCTGGCCTATGACAAGGAAGAGCTGATCCTCGATCTGACCCCGCAGGGCCAGGCTCTGGGCTTTACGATTGATGCGATGGGGCGCGTGCTGCGCAACCGGCTGAACGGAATCGAGGCTGCAAGCTACCCTGACGGGCCGCGCTCTGCCACGATCCGGGTGGAGCTGCCCGCAGGCGAGTTAACAGCCGATTTCCTGGACCGTACCTTTCTGCGCAGCAGCAGCGGGCCTATGTCCCGCTGGCCGATATCGTGACGGTCACATCGCAGACCGGCTTCTCTACCGTGCGGCGCGAAAACGGCGTCAGGCTGGTATCCGTGACAGGCGATATCTCCGAGGATGATCCGGCCCGCGCAGCCGAGATCATGAAGGCGCTTGATGAGGTGATCCTGCCCGAGATCGAGCAGGATTTTGGCGTGGCCACCCGCAAATCCGGTCTGGCCGAACAAGAGGCCGCGTTTCTCAATGATGCGATGACCGGTTTCCTGCTCTGCCTGCTGGGCATCTATCTGGTTCTCGCCTGGATCTTCTCCAGCTGGTCGCGGCCTATGGTCATCATGCTTGTTATCCCCTTTGGTCTGGTGGGCACGATCTACGGTCATGCCGCATGGGACGTGCCATTATCGATGTTTACCGTCGTGGGGCTGATCGGGATGACGGGGATCATCATCAACGATTCCATCGTTCTGGTCTCCACGATTGACGAATACGCCAAGGAGCGGGGCCTGATCCCGGCCATTATCGACGGCGCGGCGGACAGGCTCAGGCCTGTGCTTCTGACGACACTGACCACGGTGCTGGGCCTTGCGCCGCTGCTGTTCGAGCAATCGCGCCACGCGCAATTCCTCAAGCCCACGGTGATTACGCTGTGCTACGGGCTTGGGGTCGGGCTGGTTCTGGTCTTGCTGATTGTCCCGTCGCTTATTGCCATGCAGGCCGATATCGCAAAACAGGTGGCGGCGTTCAAACGGGCATTGCGGTCGGGTCGGGGTGGTCTGGGTGTGTCTGTAGGGCTGGCGGCGCTGGCCAGCGCTTTGGGCTTTGCGGTGACCCTTGGTGTTACTCTGATCACAGGCGCTTTGCCGGGACCGCTGCTGACAAGCCTGCCCGCGCTGCAAAACGCGCCGCAGCTGGCTGCAGCCTTGATACTGTTCATGACGCTTGTCGCGATCATCTGTGTGACGGTCTGGGCCCTGTCGGTCGGGCGCGGTCTGCGCGGGCGTTAAGGTTCCGCGACTATCGGAGCGGGCTTTCCATTGTCTGAAAGCGGCTGTTCAGCCGGGGCTGCAGCCGGTCTTCTCGACCGACAATTGGGTGCTGATCATGGTAAAACGCATCTGGCTGAGATCAGCCTGAGCCGTCTCGGGTCCCAGATGCATTGTGGCGGTTGCCTGTACGCTGTCCCCGCTGCGCTGCACCTTTGGCTCGCTCATCCAGATTTCGGGATTGCCGGCCTCGATCACCAGCGCCTCATTCTCTCCGGGCAATTGAGGCGCGCTGAAGCTGACGGAAAGCTGATAGCCGCCGCCGCTTGGCGCAAGCTGACAGGCGATATCACTGACGCCGAATTCCTGCCCGCTGCGCGGCCTGCGCTCTAAAGATCGTTGAATGCGTGGGTCGGGTGTTGCAGGCGCATCGGCCAGCACAAGGTCGATATGTGCCTCGGCGGGGATGCAGATCTCCTTGCAGATACCAAAGCGCATTTCGAGATTGAGCAAGATGTCGCCGGGCTCCTGAGGCGTTAAGGTCACGGGCAGAACAACCTGATCGGCATAGCCGATAGAGCGCCGGCCAAAGTCATGAAACACCTGCGGATGCGGCCAGGAAATTGTGGCATGCGCCAGATTGACGGAGCCATCCCAGTTGAACTCGCTCGGCAGGCCACCATCGCCGGGGCTGCGCCAATAGGTCTTCCACCCGGGCGCCAAATCAATCGAAATCGCTGAGATATGGCGCGATTGATCCACGCGCCATCCCGGCAGTACAGAGACGCCAACAACCTCGTCAAGGCTGCTTACCTGGCCCTGCGCACCCACCATTCCCGGCAGGGCCAAGCCAAGGGCGAGCCCCGCAATGGCGGCTTTGGCATAGAGGCTGGATCTGCTGGGCATCAAGGGCATGGCGGCCAACATAGTCAAAACCGGGAGCTGAGGAAATCACGTTTCGTCGACAGTTTGTGAGCCCGTGCAGAGCGCGACTTGAATGACGCGCGCAAGCATATCACCTTGGGCTCATGATGATTGATGATGATTCCACAGATCTGAACGGAAAGATCCTGATTGCGATGCCCGGTATGACCGATCCGCGCTTCGATCACAGCATTGTTTTCATGTGCTCGCATTCCGATGAGGGCGCGATGGGGTTGATCGTCAACAAACCTGCCGATGACCTGACCTTTTCGACCCTGCTCCAGCAGCTGGATATAGAAAAGACCGATGCGCAGGTTGAGTTGACGGTCCATATTGGAGGGCCGGTCGAGCCGGGGCGCGGCTTTATCCTGCATTCGGGCGATTATGTCTCCAACGAATCGACCCTGCGCGTGACGGCGGAATTCGGAATGACGGCAACCATGGATGTTATCAAGGATATCTCGTCGGGTGCGGGTCCGAAGCGCTGCATCTTCGCGATGGGCTATGCCGGCTGGGGACCCGGTCAGCTGGAAGGCGAGATCGCGGCAAATGGCTGGCTCGTGTGCGATTCGAGCAGCGATCTGGTGTTCAGCGGTGAGGATCAGATGAAATGGAGCGCCGCGCTGGCCACGCTGGGCGTCAACCCGCTGTTGCTGAGCGCTGAAGGTGGCAGGGCTTAGGCTGCCGCGCGCTTCAAGCGGTCATTGATGGCAATGCCCAGACCATGCTGCGGGACCGGAGCAACCGCCAGCGACATCCCCTGCGCCTGAGCCGCTGCGTCAGCCAGGTGCAGCATCGCAAACAGGTTCGCTGCGGCCTCGGTCAGATCACCTGCGGGCGACAGGTTGAACTGCCCCGGCGAGGCGCCGAAGCCGATCATGATCTCGCCGGGCGCGGCCTGTCCCGCCTCCAGCCGAATGGCGCTGCGGGGCGCGTAATGGCTCAGAAGCTGGCCGGGCGCGGTGATCGGGTCGGTTTCCGCATGCCCCGCGACGCGCTCTCCCAGACAGGCCTCGAGCGCGGATTGCGGCAGACCGCCCGGGCGCAGCAATCTCAGGGGGTTGGTTGAGACGATAGTGGATTCCAGACCCACCGCGCAGGGGCCACCATCAATCACCGCAGCAATGCGCCCGCCAAGCCCGGCCAAGACATGCGCCGCCGTGGTCGGGCTGATCATGCCCGATAGATTGGCCGAGGGCGCGGCAACAGGGCATCCGGCGCGCCTGAGAATATCGCGCGCCATCTCATGGGCCGGAACCCGCACAGCGATGCTGGGCAGACCCGCCGTCACAAGCGCGGAGATCCCCGCATCCGGGCGCAGAGGCAGCACAAGGCTGAGCGGTCCGGGCCAGAAGGCAGAGGCCAGCGCATGAGCCGCGTCGTCAAACACGGCAATCTCGCGGGCGCTGTCGAGATCGGGCAGATGGACGATCAGCGGGTTGAAGCTGGGCCGTCCCTTCGCCTCGAATATGCCCGCAACGGCTGTGTCAGAGCGCGCATTGGCCCCCAGACCGTAGACGGTCTCGGTCGGGAAGGCGACGAGATCTCCGCCCGCAAGCAGCCGGGCGGCCAGATCGGTTTGCGCGCGGGTGAGGTGTTTGGTCACGGCATTGTTCCGGGTTTTGACGTTGCGTTTCCATTGCCGTTTTACATGTGCCATGTCTAGCGTATGGCTCGTTAACCACACAAATACGCTATATTTACCCAAACCAGCCGGTTTACCGCCATCGCAATATGGGAGCCTCTCATGAGCTATTACGCACCTGTCGCTGAGTACCAGTTTCTGTTCGATCATGTCGTGGGGCTGGATCAGGTGACCGGAACGCAACGTTTCTGCGAGACGACGCCGGACATGGTCTCGGCGATCCTGAGCGAGGCCGGAAAGCTCAGCGAGGAGGTCCTGACACCTTTGAACCGGGTGGGCGATCTGCATCCATCGGTGCTCGAAAACGGCGTTGTGCGTACCCCGCCCGGTTTTGGCGAAGGATACAAGGCGATTGCGGAAGGGGGCTGGATCGGCATGGCGGCCTCGCCCGAATATGGCGGGATGGGTCTGCCGCAAAGCCTGCAAAACGCGGTCAATGAGATGTTGGGCGGGTCCTGTCTGGCGCTGCAGCTCAACCCGCTGATGACCCAGGGCCAGATCGAGTCGCTGGAACATCATGCAAGCGACGCAATCAAGGATCTGTATCTGCCCAAGCTCATCTCGGGCGACTGGTGCGGCACGATGAACCTGACAGAGCCTCAGGCCGGATCAGACGTGGGCGCGCTGCGCACAAAGGCCGAGGATAATGGCGACGGGACATATGCGATCACCGGCCAGAAGATATATATCTCGTGGGCTGACAATGATTTCTCAGAGAATGTGTGCCATCTGGTGCTTGCACGCCTTCCAGATGCGCCGAAGGGCACCAAGGGCATTTCGCTGTTCATGGTGCCCAAGCTGATCCCCGATGCCGATGGCAAGCCCGGCGTCGCCAATAGCCTCAAGGTTGTGTCGCTGGAACATAAACTGGGCCTGCATGGCTCCCCCACGGCGGTCATGCAATATGACGGTGCGACGGGCTGGCTGATTGGCGCGCCCAATAGCGGAATGGCCGCTATGTTTACCATGATGAACAATGCGCGTCTGGGCGTCGGCGGGCAGGGGATTGCCGTAGCAGAGGCGGCCTATCAAAAAGCACTGGCCTATGCGCAGGACCGCAAACAGGGGCGCGCGGCGATCGGTGACAGTATTCTGGGTCATGCCGATGTGCGCCGGATGCTGACACAGATGAAAGCTGATATCTTCGCGGCCCGCTCCATCGGGGCGGCCTGTGCCATTGCCATCGACATGAGCACGGCAACGGGCGATCCTGAATGGGAGGCCCGCGCAGCCCTGCTGACGCCGATTGCCAAGGCCTTTGGCACGGATGTCGGGGTCGAGACCGCGCTTGAGGCGATGCAGGTGCATGGCGGCATGGGGTTCATCGAAGAGACCGGCGCGGCACAATTCCTGCGCGATGTGCGTGTGACCACGATCTATGAGGGGACGAACGGCATTCAGTCCATGGATCTTGTGGCGCGCAAGATGATGGATGGCGGAGAGGCCGCTTATGCGCTGCTCGACAGTATGGAAAGCTATGTGCAGCAGTGCAAAAGCGTGGTGCCCGATCTGGCCGATCCGGTCTTTGCCTCTCTGCAGACCTTGCGGGAGACGACCGAATGGCTGGTTGATCAGGATCCGGAGCATCGTTTCGCGGGTGCCGTGCCCTATCTGCGGCTCTTTGCGCGGGTGCTGGGCGGCTATTTCCACCTCTGCGCGGGCAATGCGGCGGGCTTGGGCAGCGCGCGCGCGAAACTGGCGCGGGTCTATATGCAGCGGCTGCTGCCGGATTACCACGGGCTGGCCGCTCAGGTCCGGGTCGGCGGCGATGATTTGACGGCCTTTGACGAAAATGATTTCGCTGCGTGAGTGCGCTCTCCTACCCGTTTGAGGAACCGCCTGCCGAGGGGGAGGCTGTAGAGGTCGCGCCTGGCATCCTTTGGATACGCTTGCCGCTTCCGATGAAGCTCGATCACGTCAACATCTTTGCCTTAGATGACGGCGATGGTTGGGCCATTGTCGATACAGGCTTCTTCTCCAGACGCGGTGTTGCGATCTGGCAGGCGCTTCTGGCGGGCCCGCTTGCGGGCAAGCCCGTCACGCGGGTGATCGTGACCCATCACCATCCTGACCACATTGGCATGGCCGGCTGGTTCCAGACCGAATATGGGGCCGAGCTGATTACCACGCGCACGGCCTGGCTGATGGCGCGGATGTTGCACCTTGACGAGCAGGACCGCCCCAGCCCCGAGGCCCTGCGTTTTTACCGACGAGCGGGCGTTCCGAAGGACATCTACGACAAGCGCGCGGGCGAACGCCCATTCAACTTCGCCGATTGTGTTGCTCCGCTGCCGCAAGGCTATACCCGTATTCGCGAGGGTGACCGGCTTCGCATCGGCGGGCGTGAGTGGGATATCCGCATCGGCAATGGTCATGCGCCGGAACATGCGACGCTTTGGTCGGACGGACTGGTACTGGGGGGCGATCAGCTGCTGCCCTCGATCTCGCCCAATCTCGGCGTTTACCCGACAGAGCCGGAGGCCGACCCCGTCACCGACTGGCTTGAGGCCTGCGAGCGGCTCTTGGGTTTTGCGCGGGCCGATCAGTTGGTTCTGCCGGGCCACAAGCTACCCTTTACGGGTCTGCCGTTCCGGCTGGAAAACCTGATCGAGAACCATCATTCCGCCTTGGGCCGTCTGTCTGAGTTCCTGACCAGCCCGAAATCGGCGCATGAGTGTTTCCCGCCACTGTTCAAGCGAGACATAGGCGCCTCAGAATATGGCCTTGCCCTTGTGGAAAGCGTGGCCCATCTCAATCACCTCTATTTGGCTGGACAAGCACAGCGTATTCTGGCGGAAGATGGGGCCTACCGGTACCAATCCAAGGGGGGACGTGATGGCTGAGACAATCAAGACCACGGCAGAGGCAGCGGAAGCCGCAGCCTTGCCCCGGGCCCATGCAGTACATGTCAATAACTGCGCGCCCACGCCCGAACAGCAGCCGCTGCCCAAATCGGTCGCCGCCAGACCCATGGAGCAGAAATCCCCGGCGGAATGGGCCTATGAGCGGCTGATCCTCTATATCAAGAACTTTGAAGAGCAACTCGACAATGATCACGAGGTCGCCATGGGCTTTACCGGTGGCAATGCGGGCGTGATGCGGATAGAGGGCATGGGCTTTTACGCGCCGGACATTATCACCTTCTACGGCGCAGATCCCTCCGGTACAAAGACGCAGCAAATTCAGCATGTCAGCCAGCTTAACGTATTGCTGCGCGCCTTGCCCAAAGAGGTTGACCAGCCCGAGCCGACCCGCATCGGTTTTCGTCTGGCCCAGGATCTCGAATCCTGAGCTCTGCGGCCTTTTGGGGCCGTGACAGCGCGGCGGGAATCCGCTAACCGGAACAAAACCTCAGAATACGGAGAGATGACATGGCTGAGCATAAGCACGGATCAATGGATACCACCGAACAGGAAAAGACCTTCAGCGCCTTCACGAAATTCACGACCTATACTGTGATCGGCATTATCGTCTTTCTGATTTTTCTGGCGCTGGTAAACGGCTAGGAATGCAGGTGCTGGCGCGTCTCAGACTTGCGGCGCTCGCCCTTCTTTGTGCTGTTGCGCTGACCGCTTGTGGCGCGGAACCTGTCTGGGCCCCGGAAGAAGAGGTCCGCGCGGCGGCCTATACCCATCCCGGGCCCAAAAGCCTGACGCTGATCACCGTGATCAACAACCGCTCGGGCTCGGGCGCGCATACAGCCCTGCTGGTCAATGGATCGCAACGGGTGGTGTGGGATCCGGCGGGCACCTGGTGGAATCCCGGCGCGCCTGAGCGCAACGATCTGCATTACGGTATGACCCCGCGCATGGTCGATATCTATGTCGACTACCACACGCGAGAGACGTTTCGAACGGTCCTGCAAACCATAGAGGTCAGCCCGGAGGTGGCCGAAATGGCGATCCGGGAAGCTGCTGCCCATGGCGCGGTGCCCAAGGCCTCCTGCTCTATCTCCACCACCCAGATCCTGCGTCGGCTGCCCGGTTTCGAGACCATCCCCGCCACCTATTTTCCCAACAATGCCATGGACGCTTTTGCCAAACTGCCCGGTGTGAAAACCCGCAAAGTTTATGATGACGACCCCGATGATAACTCGGAGAAGCTTCCGGCGGGCTGAGGCAGTCTTTCGATCCTCACCTCAGGACAGCCACATCCCGCCAAACGGCAGCAAATTGGTGGCTTTCTCCCTAAGCGGCGGTGCGTTGAGGGTTGTGCGCGGTTGCATTGGTTTCGAAGGTTCGCATCAATTCTGACAACCTGTTCCCATGATTTTCAAGATCATGACCATTCGAGGCGAGATCAGAGACCATGGCTGCATTTCGCTGTGTCACGTCATCTAGGTTGCTCACGCCGATATTGATTTCGTTCAGCCCTTGGGATTGGTCGACAGAGCGATCAGCGACCTGCGCGATCGTCTTGGTGATGTCATTGAATTTCTCGACCACCGCTGAGATGGCTTCCCCCGCCTGATCGACAAGATCAACGCCTTTCAGAACCTGCCGAGAGCTTTGTTCTATCAAGCCCTTGATTTGCGTTGCGGCACCTGCGGATCGATGGGCCAAGGCTTGGACTTCGCTTGCAACGACTGCGAACCCCTTGCCAGATTCGCCCGCGCGTGCCGCCTCGACACCCGCATTCAGGGCCAGCAGATTCGTTTGAAAGGCGATGTCGTCGATCACGTCGATCATGGTGGATATTTTATCGGATGACGCCTTGATTTTCTCCAT
>CAYGUB010000033.1:8615-10151 GCA_964352845.1 uncultured Rhodobacterales bacterium
GATGTTCTCCATCGCGGACACGGCACCCTTCACAACCTCGCCGCTTGCCTGGGCTTCTTCTTTGACCTGCGTCGAGGTCTGCTCCGCACGTTTTGCATCATTCGCGGCCAATTTCACGGAGGTCGCCAATTGCTCCATCGCAGCTGCGGTTTCTTCCAGTGTCGCCGCCTGATTCTCCGTTCGCCGCGACAGATCATCTGAAGATTTTTTCAGGCCAGCGGTATCTCCGCGGATCTGAGACGCGGTGAAGTAGACGTCATCAATGGTTTGTCCAAGTTTCTGGACGGATATGTTGAAGCTATTTTGCAGCTGTTGATATTGCGCCGGGAACTCTTCCGTAATCGTGCAGTTCAACTTACCTTGCGCAAGATCACCCAGCTTTTGGTCAAGAATGCTGACCACGCGCGTGGCGTCCCTGCGGTCCTCTTCCGCTTCGCTTTCGGCTTTCTTCGCTGCTTGGGTCTGTTCTTCTGAAATTCTGCGCGCTTCCAATGTTGCCGTTTCAGCTTCGGCGCGCCGCATGAGGTTGAGAAGGAGGATACCGGATTCAAGCAAGACAACCATGGCGTGGATCGCTGTGCGTTCCAGATTTTGCAAGAGCGTGCCCCCCGGATACACAAACTGCGGAAGAAAGATGCTCAGCGACAAGTGGTGGACCGCAATCAGAAGGGTCGCGAAAATCAAAGCCGATGGACTGTTCAGCGTCGAGACAATTGCGAGGATCGCGAAAAACAGCATATGCGAGTCGAGTTGCCAAGCGTGACCTGCGAGGGCCGTTGTGCACAAGATACACTGCGCGACGAAACCAAAAGTGATAATATAGTTGCGCAGGGATGGCGTGCAAAGGCGAGACAGGGCAACCAAAACACCCAAAGCGGTGCCCAACAAGGCAAAAACCCACCACGTGGCAAGCCCGTTGAGAAAGTATGCAGCCGCAGGAGAAACCGGCACCAGCGCCCAATTCGTTGCTTGTTGGATAAACCGCTCATCCGTGAAACGCATGGGCTTCTTTGAGGGTTTGGATGCGTCATCTAGCATAATTTCAGGATCTCTTCACCGCTAAGGACAAACCATGCGCCGTTCTCATATAATCGTTGAGTGCTTTGCGCGTCTTTTAGAACAACGAAAGCGCCAATTGGTGCGCGTTCGGGATAGGCGTCTATGTGCTCAGATAGTCTCAAAATCTGACCAATCGGATTGCCCCACGGGGATGCAACAACCAAAGCAATATCGCCAGAAGCCGGTCGCGCTTGGGTGAAAAGAAGCAAGAGCGGTGAGGCGATGATTGTCAGCATTGCCAAAGCTATGAAGATACAGGTTCTGATGGCGGGACCTCCTGCACATCTCCTGCCTTCAAAAGATTGATACTTTGCAAAAGGGTTTGCTAGCGGCACAGAAAACGCAGGCGGCAGAAAAAAACCCCCGAAGCATGGCGCTGCGGGGGTCGATATTCTTTTGGAGTTCGGTCGGAGCCCTAGAGCCCGCCTTCGCGTTGGGCCTTTTTACGGGCCAGCTTGCGGGCACGGCGGATAGCCG
>CAYGUB010000033.1:10161-16436 GCA_964352845.1 uncultured Rhodobacterales bacterium
GCCTCGGCCTTCTCGCGTGCTTTCTTCTCAGACGGTTTTTCGTAATGTTGCTTCAGCTTCATTTCCCGAAAAACGCCTTCGCGCTGAAGTTTCTTCTTCAGGGCACGAAGCGCCTGATCGACATTGTTGTCGCGAACGCTTACCTGCATGTGGTTGTCACCACCTTCCTAGGTTAGATTTGCAAAATTGCAGGAAGTGGCCATATAGCAAAGCCGTATTATCTTGTCTACTGATTGATGCAAAGGAGCCGAGGCCATGAGTTCAGAGATCACCGACAAGATCATAGACGCGACCCTCGCCCATGTGGTGTTCGATGGTTGGTCCGAGACCAGCTTCGCCGCCGCGATTGAAGAAACCGGCACGGATCGCGCAACGGCCGAAGTGATCTTCCCGCGCGGGGCGGTCGATGTGGCTGTGGCCTTTCACAAACGAGGCGACGCCGAGATGGTGGCCCGGATGAAGCGCGAGAACCTTCTGGCGATGCGCTACAGCGAGCGGGTCGCCGCAGCTGTGCGGTTCCGGCTTGAGGCAGTCGCCGCGCATAAGGAGGCCGTGCGGCGCGGCTCGACCTTGTTTGCCTTGCCGCAATATGCTGCCGATGGCGCAAAGCTGGTCTGGGGCACGGCGGATGCGATCTGGAAGACGCTGGGCGACCGGTCGGATGATTACAATTGGTACACCAAGCGGGCCACGCTGTCCGGGGTCTACGGGGCCACGGTGCTGTTCTGGCTGGGCGATGAAAGCGAAGATCACGCAGTCAGCTGGGAGTTCCTCAACCGCCGGATCGAGAACGTGATGCAGATTGAAAAGCTCAAATCCGATATACGGGCCAATCCGCTGGCCTCCAAATTGCTTGTTGGGCCAGAATGGCTGCTGTCGAAGATCAGGCCGCCGATGCAGATGCCTGATGCCAATTTGCCGGGCATGATGATGTCGGGGCGCCGCCCGTCAGGCAGCTAGGCCGGCTCAGACATGCAATCACTTGAGGGAGCCTGATCCATGAGCGATCATACCATGCGCGCGGTGGAGATAACCAAACCTGGCGGACCGGAGGTCTTGCAAACGGTAGAGCGCCCCGTGCCCGAAGCAGGCCATGGCCAGATTGTGATCAAGACCAGCTATGCCGGGGTCAATCGCCCCGACGCGTTACAACGTGCAGGTGCCTATGATCCGCCCAAAGGTGCCTCCGACCTGCCGGGGCTGGAATGCTCCGGGATCATTGCCTCTGTCGGGCCGGGGGTCACGCAATGGGCCGAAGGGGATGCGGTCTGTGCGCTTTTGCCGGGTGGGGGATACGCTGAATATGTGGCGACCCCGGCAGACCATGCGTTGCCCGTGCCGGTCGGTCTTAGCATGGTGCAGGCAGCGGCCCTGCCGGAGACATTCTTCACGGTCTATTCCAACGTTTTCATGCGCGGCGGGCTCAAGGCGGGAGAGCGGTTCCTGGTCCATGGCGGCTCTTCGGGGATCGGGACGACGGCGATCCAGCTGGCGCGCGCGGCGGGTGCGCGGGTTTTTACCACCGCAGGCTCGGACGCTAAATGCGCGGCTTGTCTGGAGCTGGGCGCGGAGCAGGCGATCAACTACCGCGAGGCTGATTTCGTCAAGGCGATCCGGGCCGAGGGCGGTGCCGATCTGATCCTTGACATGGTCGGCGGCGACTACCTGCCGCGCAACGTCAAGGCCTTGGCCAATGACGGGAGGCTGGTGCAGATAGCCTTTCTGCAAGGCCCTGTGGTCGAGCTGAACTTCGCCCATCTGATGATGCGTCGCCTTACCATCACGGGCTCTACCCTGCGCCCGCAAAGCGATCAGGCCAAGGCAGATATCGCCGAGGCACTGCGGCGCGAGATCTGGCCCCTGATCGAGGCCGGCAAAATCGCGCCCGTGATGGATAGCGAATTCACGCTGGACGAGGCTGCGAAGGCGCATGCCTGGATGGAGAGCTCAAACCATATTGGCAAGATCGTGTTGAAGGTCTAGGTCCATTTGGCGACGGGCGGCAGGCTCATCAGCACCGCATCCGCGTCGTGACCTGTCTCCAGCCCGAATTTGGTCCCGCGATCATAGACAAGGTTATATTCCGCATAGAGCCCGCGATGGACAAGCTGCGCCTCCTTGTCGGCCTCGCTCCACTCCGCATTGCGCCACTTCTCTGTTACGCCCAGAAATGCCGGAAGGAAGGCCCGCCCCACATCCTGCGTAAAGGCGAAATCGGCGTCCCAATCGCCGGTGTTCAGATCATCGTAGAAGATGCCGCCCACGCCCCGGGCCCGGTTGCGATGCGGGACATAGAAATACTCGTCAGCCCATTTCTTGAACTTCGGGTAATAGCTCGCGTCATGTTTGTCGCAGTGATCCTTCAGCACGGCGTGGAAAAACGCCGTATCTTCGTCGCGCTCGATACAGGGGTTGAGATCCGAGCCGCCGCCGAACCACCAGGCATGCGGTGTCCAGAACATACGGGTATTCATGTGAACCGCCGGTGTCTGCGGGTTTTGCATATGGGCCACAAGGCTGATGCCGGAGGCCCAGAAACGCGGGTCGCTGCTCATCTGCTCCAGACCGGGGCGGGCGGCCATCGCCTTTTGCGCGCGCTCCCCAAGCTGGCCGTAAACTGTCGAGATATTGACGCCCACTTTCTCAAACACGCGCCCGCCGCGCATGACAGACATCAACCCACCACCCGCATCCGAGCCATCATCGGCCTTACGTTTGGTTTCGCTGACCTCGAACCGACCGGCGGGCAGGGAGGCGAAGGGACCTTCGGTTTGTGTCGCCTCCAGCTGCTCGAACGCGGCGACGATCTGGTCGCGAAGCTCACGAAACCACGCTGAGGCGGCTTGTTTCTTGGGGTCGAAATTTTCAGTCATGGAATTGTCCCGTTTGGTTTACAGTTCTATAACTTTCGGGCCGATAGCTGTCACGCGTACATCAGGCGAAAAATGAGGATATGGATCCGATATGAAACCCTTTCTGTTTCTGGCGGCAGCACTCGCCGTGACGGGCTGTGCCTCTGCCTATGAGAATTGTCTGCGTCAGGCGACGCGTGATCTGAGTGTTGTACGCGCCTTGATTTCCGACACTGAAGCCACATTGGAACGTGGCTACGCCATCCAGACCGAGACGCGCACGGTGCTTTACACGGATTTCTGTTTTGGCGCCGGGCGCAACCATGGCAGGTTCCGATTCTGTACAAGGGCCCAGCCTGTCAGTAGCCGTGTCCCCGTCGCAGTTGATCTCGACATTGAGCGCGCCAAGCTGCGCTCGCTGAAGGTCAAAGAGGCGGAGCTTCGCCGCAAAAGTGCCGATGCTGCTCAGCGCTGCACACTGGAACATGGTGCCCAAAGCTGATCTGGTGGAGTGCCAGTTTTACGCCACTACATCTTGGTTTCGTTTACGGAAAATTAACCCGAACGCCTTGAATATAGGGTGTTTTCGGCTTCGGCAGTTTGTGCTATGTGTCAAAACAAGGCCGCTTGGGTGGCCATATAATAATCTGGGAATGCAACGACATTCCTGAGGCAGAAATAGGCAGGCGTCGTGAATCAACGTCTTTTGAAAACGGTCCTTACCGGGCTGGCGCTCATTGCTTTTGCAATGGCTGGACCGCTTCGCGCGGCGCCCTACGCGGCGGTTGTCATTGACGCCCGCACCGGCGAGGTGCTGCATGCGCGCAATGCCGATACCCGCCTCCACCCGGCCTCCCTGACCAAGATGATGACGCTCTATATCGCGTTTGAGGCGATCAAGCGCGGTGAAATCAGCCCCGATACGAAGGTGAAGATCTCACGCAAGGCGGCGGCGGAGCAGCCCTCGAAACTGGGTCTCAAGGCAGGCCAGAAGATCGAACTGCGCTACTTGATTCGTGCGGCGGCGGTCAAATCGGCCAATGATGCAGCGACCGCCATCGGCGAGGCGCTGGAAGGCAGCGAGGCCGCTTTCGCGCGTCGTATGAACCGCACAGCCAAGGCGATGGGCATGAAGCGGACCAGCTTCAAGAACGCGCATGGCCTGACGGAAAGCGGACATCTTTCTACAGCGCGCGACATGACCCTGCTGGGGCGGCGGCTGTTCTATGACCATCCGGAGTATTACAACCTGTTCTCGCGCCGCTCTACGGATGCCGGGATGCGTCAGGTTGCCAATACCAATAGCAGATTTCTGGCCAAATATCGCGGCTCAGACGGGATCAAGACCGGCTACACGCGCGCGGCTGGCTTCAATCTCGTGGCCTCGGCAGAGCGTGGGCAGGAGCGGATCATAGCGACAATGTTTGGCGGTAGCTCGACCAATCAGCGCAATGCTCGGGGGGCGGAGCTGGTGGATATGGGCTTCAAACGCGCGCCATCACGGGCCAAGACGCGCCCTCCGGCCGCGCTGCGTTACCCTTCAAGCACGCCAAAAGGCACGGCGGTTGCCGATATGCGTCGCAGCTTGCGTCCGCTGATGCGGCCCGAACAGGGCAGCCCGGTCGCCGATGACCTGCTGATCGCCGCACTGGAAGAGCCTGAACCGACACCGGTGGCAGAGGTCGAAGCCGCCGTTGAGCAGGCCGCGCTGCAAGCCCAGATCGCCGCCGGGGCACCGCAGGCAGAAGCGGCTGGAAGCGCGGGGATCACGCCAAGCGCGGTGCCGCGCCCCAGACCTGAGCGCCAGACGCAGCTGGCAGGGGTGGAACCGCAGGCTGCCCCCACCACGCCGCGCGTCATCGCCCGCGCCTCGACCTCCGGCGGCAGGCATTGGAGCATATCGCTGGGACGCTATACCAGCCGCAACAAGGCGGAACGATTGCTTCTGCAAACCGCCCTGCAGGAGATCGAGACGCTGGATGAGGCATTGCGCAAGGTTGTGGATCGGCCGCAGGGCTGGGAGGCGAATTTCGTCGGCATGTCACAGTCCCGCGCGAATATGGCCTGTCAAAGGCTCTCTGCCCGTGGCGTCGCGTGTGAGGTCCGCGGGCCGGGCGACGCTTAGCCCGCTTTGAGGCTAAGCGCGGCGGCGAGCAGCTTTTGCGTGTACTCATTTTGAGGCGCGGTGAAGATCGCCTCGGACGGACCAGCCTCCACGACATCGCCCTGTTTCATGACCATGACCTTATGGCTCATGGCGCGGACGACTTTCAGATCATGGCTGATAAACACGTAGGCCAACTGGTATTTCTTTTGCAGGCTGCGCAGCAGATCGACGATCTGAACCTGCACCGTCATGTCCAGCGCGCTTGTCGGCTCATCAAGCACAACCAGCTTGGGGCGCAGGATCATGGCGCGGGCAATGGCGATACGCTGCCGCTGTCCGCCGGAAAACTCATGCGGGTAGCGATGCATCATCTCCGGGCTCAGACCGACCTCGGTCAGGATTTCGGCCACCATCTCGCGCGAATTGCGCCCGGGCTCGGTGCCGTGAATCGTCAGGCCCTCGGCGATGATCTGCTCGACCGTCAGACGCGGCGAGAGGGAGCCATAGGGGTCCTGAAAAACGATCTGCATGTCAGAGCGCAGGGGCCGCAGCTGGCGCGAGGACAGGCCCTGGATATCCTTGCCCTCCAGCCGGATGACGCCTTCGCTGGACAAAAGCCGCAGAACCGCAAGCGCAAGGGTGGTTTTGCCAGAGCCGCTTTCGCCCACCACGCCCAGCGTCTCGCCCGCGCGCACAGAGATCGTCGCCTCATTGACGGCCTTCACATGACCCACGACTTTCTTGAGCAGTCCGCGATAGATCGGAAACCAGATCCGCAGCTTCTCGGTAGAGACGATCTCGGGGGCGGATGGCGGCACAGGATCGGGCTGACCGGTCGATTCCGCGGCCAGCAGTTTTTGCGTATAGGGGTGCTGCGGGCTTGAGAAGATCTGGGCGGTCGGTCCGGTCTCCACAATCTCGCCATGCTGCATGACGCAGACCCGATCCGCGATCTTGCGCACCACGCCCAGATCATGGGTGATAAACAGCAGGCTCATGTTCTCGCGGGTCTTGAGCTCTGCCAGAAGGTCGAGGATCTGCGCCTCAATCGTGACGTCCAGCGCGGTTGTGGGCTCATCGGCGATCAGCAGTTCGGGGCCGTTGGCCAGCGCCATGGCGATCATCACGCGCTGACGCTGCCCGCCTGACAGCTGATGCGGGTAAGAGCTGAGCCGGCTTTCGGCGTCGCGGATGCCGACCTTCTCCAGAAGCTCGATCACCCTGGCGCGGGCCTCGCTGCCGACGATACCCTGATGCAGCTCTATGCTTTCGGTGATCTGCTTTTCCAGCGTGTGCAGAGGGTTGAGCGAGGTCAT
>CAYGUB010000034.1:0-7805 GCA_964352845.1 uncultured Rhodobacterales bacterium
TCATGGATCATCATGTCCCGAAAGATACCGCCAGAGCTTTTGATATAGTCAATCGGTGGCGGAGACGGGTCACGCGACAGGATCGTGATTAGCTCGACCTCACCAATGCAGCCCTCTCGGATTTGATGTTCCAGATGGGCGAAATTCGGATCAAACCGCCGGTTGAATGCGGTCATAAAGGGCACATCCGCTTTTGCGACCGCCTCAAGGCACTGAATGATCCGTTCAACCGACAGATCAATCGGCTTTTCGCAAAAGATCGCCTTGCCCGCTTTTGCGGCGAGGTGGATCAGGTCGAAATGCGTGGTCGTGGGGGTGCCAATGATCACCGCGTCGACCTCCGGGTCGCCGATCAGCGCGTCGCTTGCCAGAATCTTCGCGTCGATAGGGCCTGCCAAAGCCTCGGCCGCGGCAGGAACCGCATCAGAGACAGCGGTGATGCGCGCAGTCTCCAGCGCCTTGATCGTGGACGCATGGACCTGCCCGATCCGCCCACATCCCAACAATCCGATCCTTAGCATGTGTTATCCTTTCATTGCGCGCAGAACCTGCCGGGTTTTGGCCACCAGCGGATCATGCGTTTCCTTCAGGATCTGCACCCTGTCAAACCGGTCGGGATCCGCGTTCACGGCCTTGCGCAGGGCTGCACCAAACGCCATGCGCAGCTCTGTGCCGATGTTGAACTTGCAGATGCCAGAACTTCTGGCGAGCGCCCTGCGCTGGGCCTCAGGCACGCCGGAGCCGCCATGGATCACCAGCGGCAGGTCGGTCACAGCCTCGATCGCGCGGATCCGCGCCTCATCCAGCCCGCCCTGTTGATCCTGTTGCAGATGCACATTCCCCACAGAGATCGCCATGGCGTCCACCCCGGTCTCACGCGCGAAACGTGCAGCCTCCTCAGGGTCGGTCCCGGCGGAGCTTTCTCCGTCCGCATAACCCACGAAGCCAATCTCTCCCTCGCAGGAGATGCCCGCTCCGTGGGCCAGCTGCGCGATCGCGGCGGTCTCCTCGATATTCTGCGCCAGCGGCTTGCGCGAGCCATCATACATCAGCGAGCTGAACCCCGCATCCAGCGCCTCCCGGCATTCATCAAACGTGTAGCCATGATCCAGATGGGCCACCACCGGCACGCTCGCACCCTCTGCCAGATGACGAAACATCTTGCCCAGAACCGGCAGCGGCGTATGCGCCCGACAAGACGGGCCGGCCTGCAGGATCACCGGGCAGCCTTCGGCCTCGGCAGCCTCTACATAGGCGCGCATGTCCTCCCAGCCCAAGGTGACCAGCCCGGCCACGGCATGCCCGTCCCGCAAGGCAGGTTGCAATACGTCAGCCAGCGTCGCCAATGTCATTTGAACTTCGCGATCATATCCTTGATGCCCGGGATCGTTTCCAGCTGATCCGCGTGGGAAGGCTGGAAATACTGCACCAGACTGCGCTGCGACAGGCCCCCGAGGATGGTGAAATAATACATCTCATAGCCCGGCAGAACCGCGCAGGGATGATAACCGCTATCGAGACAAATCGTCGAGCCATCCACCAGATGATAAGCGTCACCGGGCTTGCCGTCCTCGCGCTGCAACATCTGCACGCCGGAGCCATGGCTGGGCCTGAACCGGAAATTATAGGTCTCGTCATGCCGCGTCTCAATGATATCCCCCCCGGGGCTGTCCCGCCTGTCCGTGTCATGCTTGTGGCTTGGAAACCCGGACCAGCCACCGGCGCCCACGGTAAACAGCTCGCTCACGAGCAGCCGGCCTACCTTGTCGTGGTATTTGGTCCCGAGGATATGCTTGATCTTGCGATGTGTCTTTGTGTCATCAGATCCGTACTGCACCTTGTCCAGCTCATCGCTGCGCACGGCGAAAGCCTCAAGCACCTTGTCATATTTCGCCCCGGCAACGAAAATCTCTGCCTCATCCGTGGTGCAGACCATCGTGGCTTTGGCGGCGGTGGGCACATAGACCCCTTCGGGCTCTCCGTCCCAGACATCCACCTTGCGCTGGCCCAGAGCGTCAACCTTGAAACCTTCCACGTCGATATCAACCGTGCCCGTGGCAGGCACGATGCAGGTCTCATAGCCCGGCACGGCATATTCAAACGCCTCACCCTTCTTCAGCTTGACGATGTTGAAATAGTTCAGCGGTACCGTCTCGTCATCGACATCGACGATAGGGCTGTTGTGATTGTCATAGGGGGCGATGTGCATGGGGCGTCCTCTCAAATCTCACTTGGGCCGGGATGGGTGGCCAGAAACGTCTCTAACTCGGTTAGATCAGGCAATGCGGGCGCGCATCCGGGCTTGCCCACTACGATTGCCGCGCAGGCAGACCCGCGCAGGATAGCCTCTTTCAACGGATAGCCGGCGGCCAGTGCTGCCATCAGACCGGCCATGAAACTGTCGCCCGCGCCAGTGGGCTTGAGCGCGTCTACCTTGTAGATACCGGTTTGCATCTCCTCGCCATCTGCAAATGTGATCGCGCCTTTCTCACCCATCTTGTAGATCACAACAGAGGCCGTGCTGCGTGCCAGATCCCGCGCCACATCAAGCCCGCGTGCGATATCGCCCGCCATGAAACCGAACTCTTCATCATTGCCAACAATCATGTCGCACAAGGCTCCTGCGCGCGACAGGACATCTGCTGCGACCTGCGGCGTGGGCCAGGAATAAGGCCGGTAGTCAATATCGAAGATGATCGGCAACCGGGCCTCTCGCGCCAGTGCAAATGCGCGAAACGCTGCGGCGCGCGATGGCTCGGCGGCGAAAACAGTGCCAGCGGTGATGAGCGCGCCATAACGTGCATAATCGACGCGCTCCACATCCTCAGACGTCATCTGAAAGTCCGCCGCCCCGTTGCGGTAGATTACCGTCTGATGCCCCTCCAGAACGGTTTCATAAACGGCGAGAGAGTTTCGATACTCCCCGCCCACCGATTTCACATTCGACCGCCCGACGCCGTAATGGTCCAATTGGTTCAGGCAATAGCGCCCGATACTGTCATCGCTGACCGAGGTGACCAGATCCGCTTTCCCCCCCAGACGGCAGATCCCCGCTGCGGTGTTGGCCGCAGAGCCACCGAGGCCGGACCGGAATTCGACCGCTTCTTCGGTCTTTGTGCCCGGCGGATGCGGGAAGAAATCCATCCCCGCCCGCCCGATCACCAGAAAATCGTTTTGCTTGATTCCGTCCAGAACTGCGCTCATCACACGCCCTGCCGCTGCTTGGACCGGCTCGCTTCGACATCCTTATGCGCTGCGGCCACTTTCGGATCGTCCGACACCTCCGAGGTGCCCACCTCCCACCATGTATGGCCCTGGGTCGTCCAGCCCTCATAGGGATCGACCTGCATGACGATCACGCTGGTTGTGTCATTGGCCTTGGCGCGTTTGAACGCCTCGGCTAATTCGCCCGCGCTAGACACTGTTTCTGCTGCGGCCCCCATGGCCCGGGCATGCGCCTCGAAATCGACAGCGAAGGGCGCATCGACGGTGGGGCAATCGGCGATCAGGTTGTTGAAACTCTCCCCGCCCATATTGTTTTGCAGCTTGTTGATCACCGCAAACCCGCCATTATCAAGCACGAGGATGATCATTTTCTTCCCCGTCAGCACCGAGGAATAAATATCCGAGTTGAGCAGCAGATAGGAGCCATCGCCGCAAAACACGATTGTGTCTCTCTCCGGCTCGAGCTCTGACTGTGCGATCCGCGCGCCCCAGCCGCCGGCGATCTCATAGCCCATGCAGGAGAAGCCGAATTCCACATCGACCGTGCCAATATCCAACGTGCGCCAATTGGCCGTCACCTCTGCCGGAAGCCCGCCCGCAGCGGCCACAACGCGGTCACGCGGCTCGCAAAGCGCATTTACCGCGCCAATCGCCTGCGCATAGGAATTGGGCCGATTGCCCGGCGCCACATTCCCGGCAACGTAGTCGTTCCACTTGGCGCGCTCCGCTTTGGCCTGGGCTGTCCAGCTCTCGGGGGCGCGGTAGCTGCCCAGCCCATCTGTCAGGCGGGTCAGCCCGTGTTTGGCGTCACATACCAGCGTCAGCGACAGATGTTTCTGCGCATCATGGCGCGCGGCATTGAGCCCGATAAATTTCGCGTCATGTGCAAAAGCTGTCCAGGAACCGGTCGTGAAATCCTGCAGCCGCGTGCCCACGGCCAGAACGACATCCGCCTGCTCTGCCATCGCATTGGCGCTGTCAGAGCCGGTCACGCCCAAAGGACCAATGTTGAGCGGATGATCCCAGACCATATTCGCCCGGCCCGCAATAGTCTCTACCACGGGGATATTGCACTGCTCGGCAAGTGCTGCCAGCTCCGCCACCGCGCCCGCATATTGCACCCCGCCGCCCGCGATGATCAGCGGACGTTTCGCGCTGCTCAGCAGGGCCTGAGCCTCGGCCAGCTCAGCCGCGTCAGGTTGAACGGCGCGAATCCGGTGGACGCGTTTTTCAAAGAAACTCCGCGGGTAATCATAGCTCCAGCCCTGCACATCCTGCGGCAGGCCAATGAAGGCAGGGCCACAATCGGCCGGGTCCAGCATTGTGGCCAAAGCCGCCGGAAGCGACTGTATGACCTGCGCGGGATGTGTGATGCGGTCCCAGTAGCGTGTCACCGCCTTGAACGCATCATTGACGCCCAATGTCGGATTGCCGAAATGCTCCAGCTGTTGCAGCACCGGGTCGGGCAGGCGGGTCAGGAAGGTATCGCCACACAGCATCAGCATCGGCAGGCGGTTGGCATGGGCCAGCGCGCTTGCGGTCAGCAGGTTGGCCGTACCGGGCCCCGCGCTGGCCGTGCAGAACATAAATCGACGGCGCAGATGATACTTGGCGTAGCCCGCAGCAGCGAAGCCCATGGATTGCTCATTCTGGCCACGATAGAGCGGCAACTCTGCGCGATGCTCAAAAAGTGAGGGGCCAAGGCAGGGCACATTGCCATGCCCGAAAATGCCAAAGCCCCCGCCGCAATAGCGCTGCTCTGTGCCGTCAATCTCGATGAATTGCGCCGCGAGGTATCTGACGATGGCCTGCGCAGTGGTCAGGCGAATGGTCTGGCTCATCTCGGGGTCCCCCATCAGGCGCGTTTTTCGGTCTCGGGAATATTCGATATTGACCCAGAGCCCGGAATGAAGATAACCGTTTTGCAACCGGTTGCAATCGGTTTTTCGCATTGGCGCTTTCGGAAAGGCGGACGGGTTGACGGAAATTGGAATTGGCATCGTCGGGGGCGGCTATATGGGCAAGGCTCATTCCGTTGCCATGGCCGCTGTGGGAAGCGTGTTCGACACGGGCTTGCGCCCCCGGCTCGAGATGATCTGCGCCTCCAGCGACACCTCGGCCTGGCGTTACCGCGCCAGTTTCGGCTTTGCCCGCGCGACATCTGACTGGCGCAGCCTTGTGGCCGATAAGCGCGTGGAGGCCGTTGTGATCGCCTCGCCCCAGTCCACGCATCGCGCGATCGCTGAGGCCGCATTCGCACAGGGCAAGCCGGTCTTTTGCGAAAAGCCCCTGGGCGCGTCGCTTGAGGACAGTGCGGCGATGACAGCGGCCGCCGAGGCGAGCGGTTGCATCAATATGGTAGGCTTCAACTATATCCGCACGCCCGCCTCGCAATTCGCGCGCAAACTGGTCGCCGAGGGCCGCATTGGCGATGTCAGCTGGTTTCGTGGTGAACATACGGAAGATTTCTACGCGGACCCCGATGCGCCTGCCTCCTGGCGGACGCAAGGCTATGCCAATGGCACGATGGGCGATCTGGCCCCGCATATGATCAATGGAGCCCGTGCGCTGATCGGACCGATAACCGAGCTGAACGCCATGATAGAGACGGTTCACGCCACGCGCGGCGGAGTTGCGGTGAGCAATGATGATCAGGCCCAGATGATGGTGCGTTTCGAGAATGGCGCGCAGGGCCATATCTTTGTCAGCCGCGTCGCGACCGGCCGCAAGATGGGCTACGCCTATGAAATCCACGGCACCAAGGGCGCTATCCGCTTTGATGGAGAGGATCAGAACGCGCTGGAGCTCTATCTCGCCGAAGGCCCGGAGGCAGAACGCGGCTTTCGCAAGATCCTCACCGGGCCGGAACATCCCGACTACGTCGCGTTTTGTCAGGGTCCCGGCCATGGCACGGGCTATCAGGACCAGATCATCATCGAGGCCAGGGATTTTCTGACGGCCATCGAGACAGGGGAAAATCGCTGGCCCAGCTTCCGGGAGGGGCTGGAGGTCAACAAGGTGGTCTATGCCGCGCAGGAGTCGCATGCCAAACGTGGCTGGGTCTCGCTGGCGGATTATTAGCAGAAAAGGCTGGAGAAGATGATCAAGATCGGGAACGCCCCCTGTTCGTGGGGTGTCGAGTTCGCGGATGATCCGCGCAATCCAAACTGGCGCAAGGTGCTGCAGGAAAATGCAGATGCAGGATACACGGGGATCGAACTTGGCCCCGTTGGCTTCATGCCGGAGGACCCGGCGATACTGGGCGATGCGCTTGAGGAATACGGGCAGGAACTGGTTGGCGGGGTCGTCTTTCGCCCCTTCCACGACCCCGACCAGTGGGAGGATGTCATGGATGGCGCCCTGCGCACCTGCAAGGCGCTGAGCGCGCATGGGGCGCGGCATCTGGTGCTGATCGACAGCATCTCTGCACGCCGCGCACCCACCGCCGGTCGCGCGGAGGAGGCCGAGCAGATGGACAAGGCCGAATGGACCGCCTTCCGCGACCGCATCTCAACCATCGCAAAGATGGGCGCGGAGGAATACGGGCTGACCGTTGGCATGCATGCCCATGCGGCGGGCTTCATAGACTTCGAGCCGGAACTTGAAAGGCTGCTGTCAGAAGTTGATGAGGCGATCCTGAAGATCTGTTTCGACACGGGCCACCACTCCTATGCGGGCTTTGATCCGGTGGCCTTCACAAAGAAGCATATTGAGCGCATCAGCTATATGCATTTCAAGGATATCGACCCGCTGGTGAAGGCCGATGTCATCGCCAAACGCACCGGCTTCTATGACGCCTGCGCCCAAGGCATTTTCTGCAATCTCGGCGATGGCGATGTGGACTTCCCGGCGGTGCGGCAGGTGCTGGTGGATGCGGGCTTTGATGGCTGGTGTACGGTCGAGCAGGATTGCGACCCGGCGGGCGACACCTCCCCCATTGCGGATGCCCGGCTCAACCGTGCTTATCTGCAATCCATCGGCTTTGAAGGAGCTTAGGCTATGGCACGACTGAACTGGGGTATGATCGGCGGCGGCAAAGGGTCTCAGATCGGGCCCGCGCACAGGCTGGGCTCGGGGCTCGACGGGGATTTCTCTTTCGTGGCGGGCGCTTTGGACCATAACGCCGATGCCGGACGCGCCTATGCCACGGAGCTGGGCATCGCGCCGGAGCGTGCCTATGGCGACTGGCAGGAGATGCTGGCAGGTGAGCGCGCGCGCGACGACCGGGTGGATCTCGTCACCGTGGCGACACCTAATGCGACGCATTTCGACATCACCAAGGCCTTCCTTGAGGCCGGGTTCCATGTGCTATGCGAAAAACCCATGACGATGACCGTCGAGGAGGGCGAGGAAATCGTCAAGATCAGCCGTGCCTCGGGCCGCATCTGCGCGGTAAATTACGGCTATACCGGCTACAGTCTCGTACGCCATATGCGGGCAATGATTGCCCGCGGTGATCTGGGCGATCTGCGCGTTGTCGTGGCAGAGTTCAGCCACGGCCACCATGCAGACGCCGCACAAGCCGGCAACCCCCGCATCCGCTGGCGCTACGACCCGGCGCAAATGGGCGTCTCGGCGCA
>CAYGUB010000034.1:7815-16116 GCA_964352845.1 uncultured Rhodobacterales bacterium
CGCAGTTCGCCGATTGCGGCATCCACGCGATGCATATGGCGAGTTTCGTGACGGGTCAGGAGGTCGAGAAGCTGTCGGCCGATTTCGCCTCGACCATCGCCAGCCGCCAGCTGGAAGACGACGCCATGGTCAATTTCCGCATGTCCGGCGGTGCTGTCGGCAGGCTCTGGACATCTGCCGTGGCTGTTGGCCGGATGCACGGTCTGACCATTCAGGTCTTCGGCGAGAAAGGCGGGCTGCGCTGGGCGCAGGAGCAGCCCAACCAGCTGTACTTCACGCCGACGGGTGGCCGTGTGCAGGTGATCGAACGGGGAGAGGCCGATCTGTCGCCCGAGGCTGATCGCGCGACGCGGGTCACCATTGGCCACGCGGAAGGGATGCCGCTGGCCTTCGCCAATATCTATTCCGATCTGGCCGAGGTCATCCGCGCCCAAAAAGAGGGCCGCGCCGCTGATCCCGCCGCCGACCTCTACCCCCGCGCCGAGGACGGTCTCCGCTCCATGGCGGCGGTCTATGCCTGCGTCGCCTCTGCCAGGGACGGAGGCAGATGGACCAACGCGGTGCCACCGATCCTGAGCTAATTGCGGCCTGCGTTGACAAACCGTTCAGGGAAGAAGCCGGGGGTGGTGTCTATGGGGAAAGCGGGGTCGGTTCCTCTGCCCGAGGCACTGATCGTGGCTTTGGAGGTGGTGGCCCATCAGCCTTGGCGCCAGGCTATGCGAAAGCCGCACATCCGAAATGAAAACTGATCAGAACCGGCCTGTGGCCGGCGCGCCTTGCCACGCTTTTGCTTTGTGACGCGCAAATGGGCCGGGGTGCGGCTTCGCTCAACCGTAGTGGCCATATCTTGAACCGGGACACTCCTGGAAAATCCATCGCCTTGGGCCAAAGATGCGCGATGGTCCACACCCCGGGGCTTGCGAAGATTTGACCAAATTGCTGATGCCGCCTACCGTCGGGCCATGGCAAGGGATTACACATTGACCGGCGAAGGTGCCCGCGAGGCAGCCGCACAAGGGCTCGCCAATCCAAGTTGGTATCGCCCCAGGGTGGACCCCTCGCAGATCCGCGCGCTGATGCAGAAATCCGACGCGCCCGCCCTGCGCGACACGATCCTCTGGCTGGGCGGGATGGTCCTGTGCGCCGGGATCGGCATTGCGCTTTGGCCCAGCTGGTGGTCCGCGCCGTTCTGGCTGATATATGGTGTGCTCTATGGGTCAGGCTCGGATTCGCGCTGGCATGAATGCGGGCACAACACCGCCTTCAAGACCCCGTGGATGAACACGGTCGTCTATCATATCGCCAGCTTCATGATCATGCGCAACCCGGTCGTCTGGCGTGCGAGCCATGTGCGCCACCATACCGATACGATCATTGTGGGCCGCGATCCCGAGATCGTCGCGATGCGTCCGCCGGACCTTGTGCGGCTGGCGCTGAACCTGGTTGGTATCCTCGACGCCTACAATCTGCTTGCGCGGATGTTGCTGCATGCGGGCGGCCGGTTGCATCCGGGCGAGGCGAGCTATCTGCGCGACAGCGATGCCGCGCGCGTCTTTTTGGTCGCACGTATCTGGGTGGCGATCTATGCCGTGGTGCTGGGGTTGGTGGTCTGGACAGGCTCGATCCTGCCGCTGATGGTCGTGGGCCTGCCGCGTCTCTACGGCGCGTGGCACCATGTGCTGACGGGGCTTTTGCAGCATCTGGGGCTGGCCGAGAATGTCACAGATCACCGCTTGAACACCCGCACGGTGCTGATGAACCCGGTCAGCCGGTTCATCTACCTCAATATGAATTACCACCTTGAGCATCACATGTTCACGATGGTTCCCTATTATCACCTGCCTGCCTTGCATGAGCTGGTAAAAGGGGATCTGCCGCCGCCCGAGCCGTCGATCCTGGCGGCCTATCGTCGGTTGCTGCCCGTCCTGCGGCGGCAGTTGTGCCATCGTGATGCTGTTATCATCCCTGATCTGCCTCCGGGCGCCGCGCCTTACCGCTCAGAGGTTGACGCATTGCGCCCGCATGCGGTCTGAGCAAGCGCGCCTCAAAGGCGACTGAGCAGCGCGCGGGTGGGCCAGGCATCGGCGGGCAGGCCGAGGCGGGCCTGTTCTTTCTGGACTGCCGCGCGTGTGCGCGCCCCAAGGATACCGTCGATCTTGCCGACATCATGGCCGAGCGCCTGCAACCGTGTCTGCAGCCGTTTCATATCGCCGTCATTCAGGCCCGGCTCCGGGTTGCGCGCGTCAAAGACAGGCGCGCCAGACAGGCGTGTTGCGAAATAGGCGGCGGTGGTGACATAGACGAAGCTTTGGTTCCACTCGAAATAGGTGGAAAAATTCGGATAGGCGAGGAAAGCCGGGCCCAGCCGTCCCTGCGGCAAGATCACGGAGGTCGCGTCAGAGGCGGGCAAGCGCCCCGATCTGCCCCGGACACCCATGGCGCGCCACTCGGAGGTGGCGGCCGTGCGACCCAGCCCGGTGCGCGACCAGTCCATCTGATCGGGCACGGTGATCTCGACCAGCCAGGGCTCTCCGGCGCGCCAGCCAAAGCCTTGCAGCATCCGCGCGCCCGAGAGCAGCGCATCCGGTGGGGAGGTCTTGAGACTGACGGCGCCATCCCCGTCCCCATCCACGCCATTCTCCAGAATATCGCCGGGCAGCATCTGGACCATGCCGATCTCTCCGGCCCATGCGCCTTGGGTGCGCGCGGGATCGAAGCCGCCGCGCTCGAACAGCTCTATCGCGGCAAAAACCTGCGGGCGGAACAGCTCTGGGCGTCGGCAATCATGGCTCAGCGTGACCAGCGCGTCGCGGGTGTTGAAATTGCCCTGCACCGCGCCGTAATCGGTCTCAAGCGCCCAGAAGGCCAGTAAAACGCCGGGTGGCACGCCGTATTCCGCTTCGGCCCGCCGGAAGATGCTTGCATATTTCTGCGCGTTCGCCTGCCCCTTGCGCAACCGCGCGCCGGAAATCACGCGCTGTGCGAAATCGGTAAAGTCACGTTTGAAGACACCTTGTGACCGGTCGGCGCGCAGGACCTTGTCATCCTTGCGCACGCCCGCGAAAAACGCGTCGACAGTGTCGCGCGGGTGACCATTGGCAATGGCCTGCGATTTGAGTTGAGCGACAAAGGCGTTGAACCCGCCGCCGCAGCCTTGCGCGGCAAGGCCGCCTGCCCAAAGACACATCATTCCAGCAATCAAGATCGAACGCATCGCCCGGTCCCCCCATTCTTCAAAACACCGCCGCCAGCAGGGCCAGACCCAGCATGATGGCCCATACCTGCCACAGGACCCTGACGGCAGCATCAATATCCTCTGGCCCGATATCGTGGCGCCCTTCGGCATTCACGAAAGGCTCATCGCCTGCGACGCCATCATAGCTGCGCGGGCCAGACAATGCGAGGTCGAGCAGACCGGCCATTGCCGCCTCTGGCCAGCCCGCATTGGGTGAGCGGTGCAAACGCGCATCGCGGCGGACCAGTGCCCACAGATCGAACCGGTTGCGCGTGGCGAGGATCATCAGGGCTGTGGCGCGCGCTGGAAGCCAGTTCACAAGATCATCGAGCCGTGCCGCAGCCCAGCCAAACGCCTCGTGTCGCTCGGTGCGGTAGCCGATCATGCTGTCAGCCGTGTTGACCATCTTATAGGCCAGCAGCCCCGGCAACCCCGCAATCAGATACCACATTATAGGCGCGACGACCCCGTCGCTGAGGTTTTCCGCAGCGCTCTCGATTGCGGCGCGGGCGACACCGGCGCGGTCCAATGCAGCCACATCGCGCCCAACGATCCGCGCGACCTGCCCCCGGCCCTGATCAAGGCTCATGGCAAGGCCGCGGGCAACGGCGCGCACGTGATCGCATAAGGACCGTTGGGCCAGAAGAATGGCCACGATGATGGCCTCGAGAAGCCAGGGCAGAACGCTTAGAAGCGCGCCCGTCAGCCCTGCGATGCAGACCAGACCGGCGATCACGAACAGGCCATTTGCCCGCCTCGCGGGTCCGTTGTTGAAGCGGGTATCGCACCAGCCGATCAGACGGCCCATAAGCACCGCAGGGTGGGGCACCCGGCTCCACAACCAGTTCGGCTCCCCCATCAGCGCGTCGAGGATCATGCCGAAAGCCAGTATCACAAGGCTTCGCTCAGCTGGTCCCATCGATCCGGTGCGGGCAGCCCGAGCCGCAGCCAGCGGTCACTATAGGGAAAGACCCGCGACCAGATCTTGCCACGGGCCAGTTTCTCTTGCCATGCGCCGGCATTGTCGACCTCATAGAGCCGAAACAGGGTCGTGCCGCCGATGGGCACAGCGCCATGATCCGTCATCAACGCGTCGAGACGTTTCGCGTCCTGGGCCAGACGGTCGCGTGTGGCCTGTGTCCAGGCCTCATCAGCCAATGCGCGGGCCCCGATGTCAAGCGCGGGTCCCGCGACGGGCCAAGGGCCGAGCAGATCGGGCAGCGAGACGCCCCGCAAGATCTCTGTTCGGGTCTTGCGCCGGATCACGCCGGTCTGAAACTTGAACTCGATTTCGGGTTGCAGGACCGAAGGATGGGCGATGGCGAAGCCCAGCCGCAGCCCGGCGAGGCCCCAGAACTTCCCGAAACTCTTAAGCACCACGGTGCCCGGCACAGCGCAGCGCGCGATATGGCTGGCGTCTGGCATAGTGTCACAAAAGCTCTCGTCGATGATCGTCAGTCCCGCGCCCTCCGGCCCGGCTTCGTGGAGCCGCCCATCGGGGTTGTTGGGATGGACATACACACGGACCGAGGCTTGTCCGGAGGTGATCTCGAAATCATGCGCGGCAAAGGCTGCGGCATGTTCATTATAGGTAGGCTGCTGAATATGGACCCGGCTGTCATGCGGCAGGCCTGATTTGACCAGCTCCGGCATCAGCGCGATCAGGGCAGAGGCTCCGGGGGCCGCTACGATCTGCGCCTCGGCCGGCACATCCCAAAAGCTGCGCGCGGCCGTGATCAGGCGCTCTTGTGCGTGCTGGTCGGGAAGCGCAGTCCAGACATCGGGAGCCATCGCGCCAATCGGGTAGGGAACAGGGTTTATCCCCGTCGATAGATCAAGCCAGTCAGACCGGGCGCCGCCATGCAGGGCAATCGCCCCGTCGAGCCCGCCGCCATGGTCTCTAGCCATCCTGGGGCAGCGGAGGATGACGTGTCACGAAATGGCCCTTGATCGGCTGCGGCCACTGACGGTAGGGGACCACTCCGTTTTCCATGGTTGCATGCAGTCTGGCATATGCCACAATCGCCTGCGCGGCGTCCTGCACAGGTTCGAATTCCCCGAGCGTGTAGCTCAGCTTGCCTTGGGCTTGCACGGTGACGTTGCAGCCGCGCGCGCATCCCATCAGGCAGGAATGGCGGCGGGTCTTGACCTGCGCAGCCCCCGCAGCGGCGGTTTCGATCAGTTCGGCCAGATGTTCGCCGTCTGTCACCTCAACCTTGCGCTCTTCCCAGCCGTCACGCTTGCAGGTGTCGCAGATCGTAATCCATGTCGTCATTTGTGAACCTATCCTCGGCAAGCATGCCCGTTATCAAGCCGAAATCGCGGAAATAGGCAAGATGGTGCTGATCTGTAACCTCTTCCAGAGCCGGTTAACCTAGCGTTAGCTTTTCTGGCGCTCTGATGGGATATCTAGAGTACGCAATCCGGATCCACAGCACTGGAGCAAGGAGCATTATGAGAAAGACCGTTCTAATTGTAGAATCCGACGCGGCCCTTGGCTCCATCTGGGCACGTCACATCCAGCGTTTCGGCGCTGAAACGACCCTGGCGCAATCCCAGGACCAGGCCGTCGCGGAACTGAGCGAAGAGGATTTCGATGTCGTCATCCTCAACCTCAATCTCGCGGATGGGTCTGCCCTGGCAGTGACCGACTATGCAAGCTACCGCAGACCGGGCACGAAGGTCATCTTTGTCAGCTCGTCGAGCTTTTTCTCCGATGGCTCGGTGTTCAACTTCATGGCCAATGCCTGCGCGATGGTTCCGCACGGAACCCCGCCGGACGACCTGGCGGCACTTGTCGACTATCACGGGCGATAAGCCGTGCCTTCCCTGCCGCTGGGTCCTGCCCGGCGGCAGGGCGAGGCACTCAGCTCCGCCCATGCGGGGCGTCCCAATCTAGCACAGGGTTGGTCGGGATGATCCGATGGGGATTTATCGTCTCATGGCTGTAATGGTAGTGGCGCACGATATGGTTGAAATTAACCGTCTCGGCCACCCCGTCCCACTGATAGAGCGCACGCGTATAAGCCCAGAGGTTTGGATAGTCGATCAGTCGTCGCCGGTTGCATTTGAAATGCAGATGGTAGACCGAATCAAAGCGCACCAGCGTCGTGAAGAGCCGCCAGTCGGCCTCGGTCATTGTATCGCCCATCAGATAGCGGTTCTCTTCCAGCCGCTTTTCCAGCCAGTCGAGCGTATCGAATAGCGGGTCAATCGCTTCGTCGTAAGCCTGCTGGGTGGTGGCAAAGCCACAGCGATAGACGCCGTTATTGAGCGTCTCGTAGATCCGGTCATTGATCGGCTCGATCCTGGCGCGCAATTCTTCGGGCCAGAAATCAAGCCTGTTTCCTGTGAGCCCATCAAAGGCTTCGTTGAACATGCGGATGATCTCGGAGCTTTCATTGCTGACCACCGTCTCGCGCGCCCTGTCCCACAGGATCGGCACCGTCACCCGGCCCGAGACCTTCGGGTCGGCCTTGAGATAGATGTCGCGCGCAAATGGCAGTCCGTAGAGCCTGTCGCCTGTGGCCCCGCGATCATCCGTCTCGAAGCTCCAGCCATCGCCCAGCATGTCGGGGTGAACCACCGAGACATCGATCAGATCCTCCAGACCTTTGAGCTTGCGAAAGATCAAGGTGCGATGCGCCCAGGGGCAGGCATGAGAGACATAAAGATGATAGCGCCCCGCCTCAGCCTCGAACCCACCTCCGCCAGACGGGCCCGCGCTGCCATCGGCTGTGATCCAGTTGCGAAACCCGGCTGTCGAGCGCTCGAAGCTGCCGCCGGTCGATTTCGTGTCATACCATTTGTCCTGCCAGACACCGTCAACCAAAACGCCCATCGTGCTCTCCTTTTCATCCGGTATTTGCAGCACTACCCCTCCCGCACCGGCTTGAAAACCGGGATCATCGCAGAGTGAATGTGCATTTGCGCAGGCGCGGGCTCTGGCGGCAGGTCGGATTCCTGTCCTTGCTCGCCGCTTCTTCCATTGCAGCTTTGCCACCGGCCCGGTAGGAGTTGCGTCCAGACGAAGGTTCCCCGGGACGGGGCGCCCAGAGAGGTTGGCAGCCGCGCGATCGACCCAGACAGGGGATCAACCGGCGGCATCGTCGCGCTCAGCGGGCCTGCCGCCTCTCATGACAGACAGTTGAGAAAGGCGCCCGTGATGACCTTCAAACCCCTGACTTCAAGCCTGGCTCTCCTTGGCATGGCCGCACCTGTGCAGGCGCATCTGGGCCATTTCGGTCATGTCGCCGGTCACGATCACTGGGTCGCCGGTGCGGCAATCGGTGCGGCTGTGGCCATCGGTCTCTGGGGCGCCATGAAGGGCAAAAAACAGCCCGAGGCAGAGGCGGAGCCTACCGAGGAGCCCAAGGATGAGGAACCCGCATGAGCAAGATCGGCGTGATGATCTGCGGGCATGGCTCGCGCTCCCAGGCGGCTGTGGATGAATTTTCGGTTCTGGCCGAAAAGCTGCCTGCGCATTTCCCCCCCGACTGGGCGGTCGAATACGGCTACCTCGAATTTGCCAATCCGGTGATCCGCGACGGGCTCGACAGGCTGCGCGAACAGGGCTGCACAAAGATCCTTGCGGTGCCCGGTATGCTCTTTGCCGCCATGCATGCCAAGAATGACATCCCCACAGTGCTCAACACCTATGCCGCCAAACATGACATCGACATCAGCTATGGCCGGGAGCTCGGGGTCGATCCAAAGATGATCGCCGCCGCCGGCGCGCGTGTGCAAGAGGCGCTCGATCAGGCCAATGCCAAACTGCCCATCGCCAATGAGGATACCTGCCTGGTGGTGATCGGACGCGGCGCATCTGACCCCGACGCCAATGGGAATGTCGCCAAAATCGGTCGGATGATCCATGAAGGGCTCGGGCTGGGCTGGCTGGAGATCGGTTATTCCGGCGTCACCTTCCCGCTCGTTGAGCCTTGCTTGCAACATGCCGCAAAACTGGGCTTCAAGCGCATCATCGTCTTCCCCTATTTCCTGTTTACCGGCATCCTGATCGACCGCATCTACGGCTTCACCGATCAGGTCGCGGCCGAGCACCCGGA
>CAYGUB010000035.1:0-15598 GCA_964352845.1 uncultured Rhodobacterales bacterium
GGTTTCGATTGATTATGCCTGGGGCGGCACTCTGGCGATCACCACCACCCGCCTGCCGCATCTCAGCAGACCTGCCCCGAATATCCTGTCTGCCGCTGGCTATTCCGGCCATGGGCTGGCGCTGGCTGGTTTTGCGGGCCGCCTGATGGCGCAGGCTGTGTGCGGACAGGCGGCGGGCTTTGTGGCCCTTGAAGCCCTGCCCACCGGGCGTTTCCCCGGCGCAGGCGCCTTGCGCCACCCTTTGCTGGTTCTCGCCATGAGCTGGTACGCGCTGCGCGACCGCATCGGGCTCTAGATTTCCGGGCGCGCATGATGTACTGATTTTCAAAATAGTAACTTCAGGAAATCAAAATGCGTGATGAGCTTGCCACCGCCCCGAACCTCTATGCCGCCGAGCCTGTGCCCGCTGCGGCAATGGCCCAGATCGAGGAACTGCTGACCTCAGGTGATCTGTTTCGCTACACCAGTGCCGCCAATTCACCGGTAGCGCTGCTGGAGCGGGAGTTTGCAGAAATGCTGGGCGCGCGTTTTGCGCTTGCGGTATCGTCATGCTCCTCAGCCTTGTTCCTGTCGATGAAGGCGCTTGACTTGCCGCCCGGCGCAAAGGTGCTGGTGCCTGCCTTCACTTTCGCGGCCGTCCCTTCGGCGATTGTCCATGCGGGCTGCGTGCCGGTGCTGGTCGAGGTCGGCCAGGATTACCGCGTAGATCTGGAGGATATGGCCGCCAAGATCGCGCAGGCCGATGCCGTTCTGATCAGCCATATGCGCGGCCACACATCCGATATGGATGCGATCCTGTCACTGGCCGAACAGCACGGCCTGCCGGTGATTGAGGACGCGGCGCATTCACTGGGCACGACATGGCATGGCCGCAATATCGGGACCCTGGGGCGCGTCGGGTGTTTCTCCTTCCAGTCCTACAAGATGCTCAATGCGGGCGAAGGTGGCATGCTGATCACTGATGATCCCGAGCTTGTCGCCCGCGCGGTGATCATGTCGGGTGCCTATGAGCATAACTGGAAGTCGCATGACGTGGTCGGAGAGGTCGCGCGGCGCTACCAGAACCTTCTGCCGCTCTATAACATGCGCATGCAAAACCTCAGCGCCTGTGTGATCCGCCCACAATTGGCGCAGCTTGGGCGGCGGGTCACTGACGGGCGGGCCAATCACGACTATGTTGCCGAAGCGCTCAACAGCTCGGGCTATTTCGAGGTGCCCAAGCCCTTGAAGCCAGAACACCGCGCCCCTGATTCCATCCAGTTCAACCTGCTGGGATTTGACACCGACCAGGCCTATGCGTTCCTGGATGAAAGCCGGGCGCGTGAGGTGCCCGCATCTATCTTCGGGCTATCGGAAGATAACGCACGGGCCTTTTGGAACTGGCAATTTCTGAAAGATCAACCGCAACTGCCGCGCACGAGACAAATGTTGATGCGCGCCTGCGATGTCCGCCTGCCCGCGCGGCTGGAGCGCGCCGAGCTTGACTATATCGCGCGCGCGTTGATCAATGCTGCGCGATCGGTGATGTCAGACAGGCTACGCATGATGGCTTGACGCGCGGGCCGCGTCGCTCTCCCCGAGGACCTGCATTTGATCGGCAAGCCAGGGCATGCGGTGCAAACAGGGAGTGACGACCTCCTCGCGGATCAGAGGCCGGATGGCAGTGGCCAGTTTATGGGCGATATTCTCTGTATCATTGCGCCGCGCGATCAGCGAGATCGTCCGGTGCAACGGCGCGAAGGGCAGCGCGAAGGTCTCAACCCGGTCAAGAAACCGCTTGGCCCGGAACACGCCCAGCGGGCTGAGGATGCTCCACCCCTCCCCTTTGGCCACCATCGCCATGATGGCGTGGTAGCTGTCAAGCTCGAAGCGATGCGACACGGCAAGGTTCTGGCGCGCCAGATGGGCCGAAATCTGACGCCCCATCACATGGCGCGAGGTATATTGGATAAGCGGCGTTTGTCGTAACACATCGGTCATCTTGTCGGGGTTACGGATCAGACGTCGAGGCGCCACGACTATATAGGGATCGGTCAGCAGCGGCTCGGTGAAATAGCCCGGGGCGAGATCAGCGGGCTCGGCCACAATCGCCATATCCAGCGCGCGCGCATCGACCTGATCCAGCAGGCGGTGGCTGGCCCCTGTCTCCAGCAGGAACTGCGCGCGGGGCATCTCCTCGGATAGATGCATCAAAATGGCGGGCGTGACCTCCGCGTCGAAATCCTCCACCACGCCCAGACGCAGCCGCACCCGCGCGGCCATATCGTGGACGGCCAGCTCAGAGGCGGCCTGTGCGGCCTCGTTGAGAATGGTCTGCGCGCGTTTGAGAAACAGCTCGCCCGCAGCGGTCAGAGGCATGGGCCGCTCGGAGCGGTTGAGCAGCCGCGAGCCAAGTGCGGATTCGAGATTGGACAATTGCTGACTGACCGCAGACGGGCTCGCCCCAAGACGCTGGGCAGCCGCCGTGATCGACGGCTCCTCCGCTGCGGCCACGAAAACCTCGATCTGCCAGAGGGTGATTTTGCCGGGTGTGTCGACCATGGATTTATCCTCGCGCGCGGGAACAGCCGATTGCCGCGCCAGCACATTACCCCTATCCTAGAGGCCACATTGATGGAAAGGCCAGAGCCTATGCGTGACGAGACACCAAATAGCTGGGAAGCCCGCGCCCAGGCGCATTCTTTCTATGGCTTCACCGACCTGCCGTCAGTGGCCGAGCGCGGCACGGTCGTGCTGACCCATGGCAAGGGGCCTTACGTCTATGATGTGCATGGGCGGGAATATCTCGACGCCAATTCGGGGCTTTGGAACATGGTCGCAGGCTTCGATCATCCCGGCCTCGCGCAGGCCGCCAAGGCGCAATATGACCGCTTCCCGGGCTACCATTCGCTCTTTGGGCGGATGTCGGACCAGACTGTGATGCTGTCCGAGCGATTGATCGACGTCTCGCCCTACCCGCGCGGCAAGGTGTTCTACACCAATTCGGGCTCCGAGGCGAATGACACGATGGTCAAGATGCTCTGGATGCTGGCCGGTGTCGAAGGTCAGCCGAAACGGCGCAAGATCCTGACCCGCGTGAACGGATATCACGGCGTCACTGGAATTGCGGCTTCAATGACGGGCAAACCCTATAACTCTGTCTTCGGGCTGCCATTTGACGGGTTTATCCACCTCACCTGCCCGCATTACTGGCGTTTTGGGGCAAAGGGCGAGAGCGAGGCAGAGTTTACCGCGCGGCTCGGTGCAGAACTTGAAGAGGTCATCGCGCGCGAAGGGGCAGACACAATCGCAGGCTTCTTTGCCGAGCCCGTGCAGGGCGCTGGCGGCGCCATTCCGCCCTCGGACGGGTATTTCCAGACAATCGCGCCCATCTTGAAGCGCCATGACATCCCGCTGATCGCAGATGAGGTGATTTGCGGTTTTGGCCGGACCGGCGCCGCCTGGGGCTGTCAGAGCTATGATTTCGTTCCCGACGCCATCATCTCATCCAAGAACCTGACGGCAGGTCTGTTCCCCATGGGTGCCGTTATACTGGGCCCGGAGCTGACCGACAGGCTGCAGACCGCAAGCGACGCGTTGGAAGAGTTCCCGCATGGATTTACGGCATCGGGCCACCCGGTGGGGTGCGCCATCGCGCTGAAAGCCATTGAGGTGATCCTTGATGGGACCGGTGACGCGGCGCCGCTGATCGACAATGTGCGCAGGCTGACACCACAATTCGAAGCTGGATTGGCCCGTCTCGCCGATCACCCGCATATCGGCGAGGCCAGAAGCTCAGGCCTGATGGGCGCACTTGAGGCCGTTCAGGATAAAGCCAGCAAGACGCCCTTCGAGGCGGGTCTCAATGTGTCCGAGAGGATCGCCAATACCTGCACCGATCACGGTTTGATCTGTCGCCCTCTGGGTCAGGCTATCGTGCTGTGCCCAGCCTTCATCCTGACAGATGGGCAGATGGAAGTTATGTTCGACAAGCTGCACACGGCGCTGCAGGCGGTCTTCGCCGAGATCACATGACGCGCTACTTGCCCATCTTGGCCAGGGCGGCTTGCAGATCTGCGAGCTGTTTCTTGATAGAATCGAGCTCGGACTGAGAGGCCTCCTGCCCCTCGGCCGGTTTTTCGCTTTCGTCATCCGCGTTCCAGCTGCCCATCATCGTCTTGAGAAACGCCTCCTGCTGGGCCTTGATCTGATCGAAACCCGGAACGGTGGACATTGGATTGGTCATGGATTCGATCACTTTCGACTGGCTTTCGCGCAGCATATCGAAGCTGGCCGACAGGAATTCCGGCACCATGGTCTGTGCATTATTTGCATAGCTGCGCACGAGATCGGTCAGCACATTTGTAGGCAGAACGTTATCGCCGCGACTTTCATGCTCTGCGATGATCTGAAGGAGATATTGGCGCGTCAGGTCATCGCCGCTTTTGAGATCGACAATCTGGACATCGCGGCCGTCACGGATGAAACCCGATATATCATCAAGGGTCACATAATCGCTGGTCTCCGTATTATAGAGCCTGCGCGACGCATATCGCTTAATGAGAAGCGTTGATTTCGGTTCCTTGGCCACAGAATGATCCCTTATTCTGCATGCGCGAATTTGCGCTGCAGCAAAAGCTAGCGCAGCATAAACGGAAAAGAAAGCAAAAGAAAAAGGGCACGCGCATGGCGTACCCTTTTAGTGGCTGCGATCTTCAGGGAGGAAAAGGCGCAGCCCTATTTGTCGCCAGCTCAGGCGGCTTTTGCGGCTTTCTTCGCAGATGCGGCCAGCTCGTCAGTTGCTTTCTTGACGGCAGCGCTTGCATCCTCAGAAATGTCTTTGCCGGCAGCCATCATCAGCTCAACAGTTTCCATCTGCACTTTTTTCGCAACTTCAGCGAAAGCGGCCATGTGCTCTGTTGTCGACTCTGCTTGGGCAGATGCGAAATCGGTGACGGCTTTGGTGTAATCAGCAGGCTCTTTTTGAGCTTTGGTGATCGTGCCCATTTTGGTCAGCGTCTCTTTGGTGTATTTCGAGGACAGGTCAGCGGATGTGACTGCTGCGTCGAGTACCACTTTCGACATTTTTTCGCCCAGAGCGGCGGAGGTTTTGAACGCATCGTTCATTGCGGTCATGTCAACCGGAAATGCTGCTGCCATGTCGCTGAAGATTTTGGTGAAGTCCTGGTTCGCTTTAGCCATTGGTCGTCTCCTGATAAGTGGGTCGGTCCAGCGACCCTGCTGTGTTTTGATGAGACAGATATAGATGCTGCACTGCAGCAATGCAAGAGATATTCTGCATTGCAGCATTGACAGAATGTCGCAGGCTGTGTCGCGCGAGACGCCTTGTTTTACTCAGCAGTTTTCGCGTTGGCGATCACATAGCTGCCCGGCGCGGCTTCCAAAACAGGATGGGTTTTCGCGCCCGGTTGCCGCGCGGGCACCATCTTTCCGGACCGCTTGGTGAGCCACTTGTCCCAATATGGCCACCAGGATCCTTCATTGAATTGTGCGGTCTCCAGCCAGCTGCTGTCATCTTCCATCGGGCCATCATTGGTATAGTGGCCGTATTTGTTCTTTGAGGGCGGATTGATGATCCCCGCGACATGGCCGGACTGCGATACGATGAATGTCTTGTCCTTGGAGCCGAACTGTTTGAACCCCTGAAAACACCCCCGCCAGGAGGCGATGTGATCCGTCTCGCAAGAGACAGAGAAGCAGGGCAGCTTCACATCGGAAAGGCTCAAGGTCTCGCCCAGAAGCTCCATCTCACCTTTGGCGAGATGGTTGCCTTGGCAAAGCTGGCGCAGATATTCGACCACAAACCGCCCCGACAGATTTGTGCTATCCCCATTCCAGTAGAGCAGATCGAAGGCGGGCGGCGCCTCTCCCATCATATAGTTTCGGATCGCAGGCGCATAGACAAGGTCATTGGCCCGCAGATAGGAGAATGTCCGGCTCATGAAATAGCTGTGCAGATAGCCCTTCTGATCCACTTGCCTCTCGATCCCGTCGACGAAGTCATTGTCGAGAAAGACCTTCATCTCCCCTGCATCGGCAAAATCCGTCAGCGTGGTGAAGAAAGTGGCGGATTTCACAGATTTGTCGCCGCGTTTCTCCAGCAGGCCCAGCACCATCGACAGGGTCGTGCCGGCGATACAATACCCCACCGCATTGACCTGCTTTTCCTTGGTGATCTTTTTGACCTCGGCAATCGCCGTCAGATAGCCCTCATCGACATAGGTATCGATACCGACATCGGCATAGGTCTCGTCAGGGTTGGCCCAGGAGACGACAAACAGCGTGTAACCCTGATCGACGATCCATTTGATCAGCGAATTCGCGGGCTTGAGATCCATGATGTAGAATTTGTTGATCCAGGGCGGGAAGATGATCAGCGGCGTTTTATGCACCGTCTCGGTTGTTGGCTTGTATTGGATCAGCTCAAACATGCGGTTGCGAAACACCACCGACCCTTCGGTAGCGGCAATGTTGTCGCCCACGCGAAACGCCTCTCCATCGGCAAGCGAGACCAGAAGATCGCCGGAATTGGCCTCGATATCGCGCACCAGATTCTCCAGCCCCTGCACCAGCGAGGCGCCGTCCGTCTCGACCGCCTTGTTGAGCGCATCGGGGTTGGTGGCGAGAAAATTCGTGGGCGAGAATAAATCGACAATTTGCCGGGCAAAGAAATTGACCCGGTCCTTGTCCAGCGGGTCAAGCCCTTCAAGATCGGACAGGGCGGAGGTGATGGCCTCGCTTGAGAACAGATATTGCTGCTTGAGGAAGTTGAAATAGGGATGCGTGTCCCAGGCTTCCGATTTGAAACGGCGGTCCTGCGGGCCCTTGTCTTCGGGCGGCTGCAGCTTGCCAGAGGCCAGCGCCTGCTGGGCATCGGCATAATGCTTGAGAGATTTGCTCCAATAGCCCACCTGCTGCTCGATTATGCGCTGCGGGTTTGACATCATTTCGGCCATATAGGCTGCCGCCGCCTTCACATAGACGTCGTGTCCCGGCGCCTGCAGACCGGGATCGGACTGTTTGCGACGCCCCACTGCAGCCACGAGCCGTTTGGTCAGCTCATCCATCTTGGCGAGGTTACAGTTGAGCCTTTCAACCCGCTTTTGTGCATCATTTTCAGCTAATCGCTCAGTATCGGTTGTCATCTTAACGGTTCCACCATAACTTAATGCTGCAAGTGCGAAGTAGACATTCTCTTCGACGGGGGCATTGCGACCAATTGACGTATTCGGCTTTATAGCCGTTAAAGGAGTGCGCTGTGAAGTACATGGTAACATACGACCTGATGGAATCGATGCGACTCACCAATCAATGGTTGGGCGCAACCGCGCAGGCGATGGGCGCCCACCCCGTGGTTTCCATGACCCCCAACCCGATGTTCAAGATGCTCGCCGCCTGGGGCGAGGTCACAGAGCGCACCTTTTCGCGCATGGTGGCAAAGCCGGACTGGAACATCCCCTCCGTCGTCGGTGAAGATGGTCGCGATCATCTGGTCAGCGTCGAGCAGGTTGTCACCAAGCCTTTCGGCGACCTCATTCGGTTCAATGTCGCGGGCCGCGCCGAGATGGCACGCAAGATCATGCTCGTAGCGCCTATGTCCGGGCACTATGCTACGCTGCTACGCTCTACCGTGATGTCACTGCTGCCAGATGCGGAAGTCTATATCACCGACTGGCACAATGCGCGCGATATCCCCGTCAGTGACGGAAAGTTTGATATCGAGGATTACACGCTCTACCTTGTTGATTTCATGAAACATATAGGTCCGGAGACGCATGTGATTGCCGTCTGCCAGCCTGCTCCGCTGGCCTTGGCTGCGACCGCCTATCTGGCCGAAGAAGACCCTTCGGCGCAGCCCCGCTCGCTGACCCTGATTGGCGGGCCAATTGATCCTCATGCGGCCGCCACGGACGTGACCGATTTCGGTCGTCGCGTCACGATGGGCCAGCTCGAAGAGCTCGCCATTCAGCGCGTGGGATTCAAATATGCAGGTGTCGGGCGGATGGTCTATCCGGGCCTGCTGCAGCTGGCCTCCTTCATGTCCATGAATGGCGAACGCCACCAACGCGCCTTCAGCGAACAGGTCATGCGCGCCTCAAAGGGCGAGGCGCAGGATCACGACAAGCATAACCGGTTCTACGATGAATATCTGGCCGTTATGGACATGACTTCGGAATTCTACCTTTCCACGGTGGAACGCATCTTCAAGGCAGGCGAAATTGCAAGCAATGAGTTCACTGTCGCCGGCAAACCGATTGATATCGGCAAGATTACCTCTGTGGCGATCAAGACGGTCGAGGGCGGGAATGACGATATCTCTGCGCCCGGTCAATGCGTCGCGGCACTTGATCTGTGCACCGGCGTGCCGGACAATCTGAAGGCAAACCATCTGGAGCCGGGCGCAGGTCACTACGGCATCTTCGCAGGCCGCAGCTGGCGCGACAATATACGCCCGCTCGTCCTTGATTTCATTGATGCCAATAGCGACACACCGCCCAAAAAGCGCCGTCGGAGCAAGCCGAAACTGGTCAAATCTGCCTAAAGCGTCATGCGAGATACCTTAATCACGTAACACTGCCTGAAATCAGAGATTTGGGCGCGTTACGTGATGCGCAATGTTTCCGGTATTGCGTCAGACGCTATAGGTCTCATGCGAAGCGTTTCAGGTAAGCCGTAGCGGTGGCAAGGGCTTTTTCTTGAGCAACAGTGGCGGGCGGCGTTCTGCCAGCCATTCCTCAAGCGCCGCAATAACGGCTGCAGGTTGCTCCAGCGTTGGAAGATGGCCCGCATCGGGCACAACCACCAGCTTTGCGCCGGGGATCAGCTTTGTCATCGTCTCATGGCGCGACACAGGGCATAGCATATCCTGCGCGCCGCAAAGTATCAGCGTGGGTACCGAAATCCGGCCGAGCGTCTTTTGCTGATCGGGCCTGCGCTGCAAGGCACGTGATTGACGCAAAAACACACCCGCGCCCATTTCAAGAGCCATTTCCAGAACCAGATCAAGCACTTCGGCGCGTCTGGGCCCCGGGGCGAGGTAATTCGGCTTCATCTCATCGCGCATCACTTCGGGCAGCAGGCCCGCCAGGACCCGGGCGATCTGCGGCTCCCGGTTGGCAGCAATCTGCGGCGTCTCGGAGGCGGCATTGGTGTCCATCAGCGCCAGCCGGGAGATCCGCTCCGGCGCCTGGCGCATCATCTCCATCGCAACGATACCGCCCATGGACAGCCCCGCCAGCGCGAAACGGCGCGGCGCGCAGGCAAGCACCTCAATGGCTAAATCCTCGACCGTGTCATGGTTGCTGATCGGGGCGATCTGGATGGCACGGGATCTGCCAAAGTGGCGGATCTGCGGCCCGAACAAGCGCCCGTCACACATCATCCCCGGCAGGAAAACCAGCGGCTCGTTCATGCACGCGCCTGAGCCAGTTTTGCCCCTTCTACAAGCGAGGCGAGCTTCGCAAAAGCGATATCGGGATCAACCGCCCCAAAGCCCGCAAACGTGCCAAAGCCGCAATCAGAGCCCGCAATGACACGATCTGCCCCGACAATGGAGGTAAAGCGCTCGATCCGTTGCGCGACAACCTCGGGATGCTCCACGAAATTGGTCGTGGTGTCGAGCACACCGGGCACCAGCACCTTGTCGTCCGGGATCTCCGATACCCGGTCGCGAAACACGGTCCACTCATGCGCGTGGCGCGGGTTCGAGGTCTCAAACAACAGCTGCGAGGCATTCACGCTCATCAAAGTGCTGAACACCTTGTCCATATCTATGTCGCAGACATGCGGCCCCTCGTAATTGCCCCAGCAGATATGGACCCGCACGCGGGACGGATCGATGCCCTGCAATGCGCCGTTCATCGCCTCCACATGGGTTGCGGCGATCTTGAGGAATTCCTCATCGCTCAAATCCTGAAACAGCATATGCCGCGACAGGGCAAGATCGGGGCAATCGAGCTGCAGATAGAGCCCGGCATCGACAATTGTGCGGTATTCCTCGGCCATGGCATCGGCCAGAGCCGCCAGATATTCGTCGCGTGTCGGGTAGTAATCATTCATCAAAAACAAAGAGATAACACCCGGAGAGGCCGCATTCATAAAGCCTTCCGCCGCGCCATGCGCCGCAATCCCGGCCTTGAGGTTGGCGATATCGCTCAAAAGCTCATCCTGACCTTTGGATTTGACCGGGCCGGTACACATGGGGCGGGCATATTGCGGCGTGCCGCCCTCATCTGCGAGGCGTTTGAGAAAGCTGGGGAAGAGTTTCAGATCTCCCGGCGCATTGCGGGGACTGTCGCCGGAAAAGCCCGTATAGCGATCTTTTACATAGGTCGCGTAGCTGATCTTGGAGGTCTCACCATCGCTGACCACACTGATGCCCGTCTCCGCCTGCCGCTTGACGGTTGCATCGCAGGCCTGAGCCATCACCGCAGCAAATTGCGCGGTATCGTAAGCCTCGCCGTTTTCGCGCGCGAAGATCATGTCAACGACCTCTTGGGTCCGAGGTAAGCTGCCCGCATGTGTCGTCTTGATCATGTCAATGCCCCTATGAGATTGCGCATCTTTTCATCACGAAACCGGGAGCGGATGCAATCGGCAATAGAGCCTAGTCTGCCGTCCACCCCCCATCGACAAGGATCGACGTCCCCGTGACCAGCGCCGAGGCATCACAGGCCAGATAGACCACCGCGCCCATGATATCCTCGACCTCGCCGATACGGGGCAGTTTGATCTTCTCTTCGATCCATTTGCGTTTCTCGGGATCGGCGAAGGTCGGCTCCGTCAGGGGGGTCTTGATGAAGGTCGGGCAGATCGAATTGACGCGAATCCGGTCCGGGCCCCATTCGATCGCCATGGCCTTGTTGAACCCTTCTATCGCGTGTTTCGTGCCACAATAAACCGCGCGCTCCTGACCGCCCACATGGCCCATCTGGCTGGAAATCTGGATGATGGAGCCGCCCATGCCGCGCGCGCGCATCTGCTGTGCAGCGCGTTGTGCCATGAAGTAGGCCGCCTTCATATTGATCGACACGACCATGTCAAAATCCTCGGGCGTCGTCTCGGCCGATTTCGTATGCCGCGCCAGCCCGGCCGAATTGCACAGGATGTCAAAGGGCCCATAATCGTCGAAGGCCGCATCCACACGGGCCTTGTCGGTCACATCCAGCGCCACGCCATCCGCCACGTAACCTGCCGCGCGCAGAGCCGCGACGCTGGTGGCCACCTGATCGCCGCTGCGCGCCGCAATGACCACCTCCGCCCCCGCTTCGGCAAGTGCGGCAGCACAGCCCAACCCGATCCCGCGCGAGCCGCCGGGGATGAAAGCGCGTTTGCCGTCAAGTCGAAAGGATGGGGTCTTGGGTAGCATCTAGGTCTCTCCTGTCTAGGCCTGAGGGATAGCCGGTTGCGCGGCACCGCGAAAGGGCGGAAAATCTACATAGCGCGCGGCGCGGGCCCGAGCGTCCTCAGCGGGCGCGCTGCCGGCTGCCAATAACTTGCCACGCGGGGCGATATAGCTGGAGATCGTGCGCCGCCGCTCAGGCTCCCAGGTCAGGTTGAAGGCGGCAAGTTTGGGAAAATACCATTGCTCCGAATAGGGCAGATGATCGTGGATCCACCAAGCCAGATCCCGCCAGTCCCGCCCTGCCGCATATTGATCGGCAAACCACGGGATGACGATGCTGGCCCCTGCGATCGGCGCGCCGGGACGGTCCCATATGTGACACTCCCCCGGATAATCATTGCGCGCGCAGTTCAGCTTATGGGCATTACCAAACGCGTTGAGCGAGGGCGAGCGGTAGCCGGATCGCACAAAGACGCAGCCGAATGTCTCGTGCAGCGGGTCTAGCAGGTTTGTACAAAAGGCACGACCATGTTCGATCGCCCTGTCAGGATTGTCCGGGATATTCTGCAACTGGTGAAAATTGGCGATCTCGGAGTAGAGAAATTCGCGCATGTAGAAATAATTCGATAATCGCACGCGGCCGAGCGTCTCAAGCGACCACATGGATTTCGGTTTACGCATGGCCATTCCAGCGAAAGCCACCATCGTCGCGCAGCGGTGAGAACGGGTTATGCGCGACCTCCCAGACATGCCCGTCGGGATCGGCAAAATATCCGTGATGGCCGCCCCAGAACACATCCTGCGCCTCTTTCAGGATACGCCCACCCGCCGCGCGCACGGCCTCCAGAACCGGTGCGACCTCTTCCTTTGTGCGCACGTTATGGCCAAGGGTGATGCCCGAAAAGCCACCGATCTGGGACGGCTCGATCCCCAATTCCTGCGCGAGCCCGGTTTTGGGATAAAGCCCCAGCGTCTGGCCGATCATATCAAACGCCGCCACACCATCGGCGCTTTCGGTCTGCTGCCAGCCAAGGGCTGCGTAGAATGCCGCAGACCGCTCCATATCGGCCACGCCGAGGGTGATCAGGCTCACGCGTTGTTCCATCTCAAATATCTCCAATCCAGTTCAAAATGACTTCTACGGTCCCTGCTGTTTGGCTTGGGCTCAGGATGTCCCCCGCAATCACATGGCGAAAGGGATCGTCAGCGGGGCCCAGAAAGCGTGGCTCTACCGTGACAGGACCACCCCAACGTGTCGAGAAGGCACGTGTGGCCTCGGCAGAGACCACGGCATCATCATCGGAAAACAGAAACAAGGCAGGCAGCTTGACCGCGCCATAGCTCGCGTTGCGCGCGAAGCGGACCAGCGCGGACATGGTTATCAGGGCCTCACTGGGATAAAGCGTCGTCCAGTATTTCGCGTGATCGTCGTTTTGCGGCGCAATCCCACGCTCCGCACCGGCAAGGATGAGCCCCCAAAGCCGGGCCAGAGGCCACTCAAACACCAGATCGCCCGGCGTATTCACCCGGAAATTCGGAGAGACGAAGACAATGCCACGGACATCTTCCATCTGCGAAGGGATGGTGGCCGTGACAGCCGCTGCCGTCCCGCCGGTGGACATGGCCATCACGATGACCTCGCGCCCGATCCGACGCCCGATGGCAAGCGCCTCGGCCACATCCTCCAGCCAATCCCCCGCTTCAGGTTCAGCCATCGCCAGACCGCCACGCCCATGCCCGCGCAGACGGGTAAAGAACAGATTGGCCCCCAGCGCCTCGGCGACCTGATCGGGCACCGGGCGAAGCTCTTCGGAGCTGGCAGAGAAGCCATGGATGTAGACCACCGCCAGATCGGTCTGTGCTCCGGGCGTGCCCGCCCATATCACGCGTTTCTCCACACCCGGCGTGATATCGTCAAACCGCGCCTCGCGGTCGCGCAAATAAGCATCCACATCCGCGCCGATCACGGCTGGATCAAAGGCAATTTGAGTATCAACGGGCTCTCTGGGTGCGAGAAAGGCGATCGCTGCTGCCAGCAACAGCATCAGTCCAATGCTGCGCAGCACGAAGCGTTTCATCCAAGCCTCTGGATGACATTGCTCAAGGCATCCTCGAGCAGTTGAAGCGCATCAGGTTCCGAGAATCGGTGATCGGCATCTTTCAGGCAAACCAGCCTGATATCAGGACCTTGCGCATGGTCCAGAAGCCGCAGAGCCACCGACATATCCACATCCTTGTCATGCGTGCCTTGCAGAAAGCGCACCGGGAATGGCAGATCAAGCGGCAAGCGGAAAATCAGATTTCTGCGCCCGTCCTCGATCAGTTTCTTTGTGATAACATAGGGCTCGCCATACTCAGAGGGCAAGGCGATCTGGCCATCGCGCTCCAGCGCATCCCTCTGGCCCTGATCAAAGGACGCCCACATGCTGTCTTCGGTGAAATCGGGCGCGGCTGCAATCGTCACCATCCCTGCAATCCGCTCCGGCATCTGGCGGGCCATCAGAAGCGACATCCAGCCCCCCATCGACGAGCCGACAAGGATCAGTTTTCCGCGCAGCATGTTGAGAATGGCGGCCGTGTCCTCGGCCCATTCGGAAATGGAGCCGTCTGTGAACGCGCCCGATGAGACGCCATGCCCCGAATAGTCAAACCGCAGAAAGGCCCGACCATGGCGTTTTGCCCAAGCCTCCAGATACATCGCCTTGGTGCCCGTCATGTCGGATTTGAACCCGCCCAGAAACACCACCACAGGCCCGGCGCCCGCGCTGAGCATATAGGCGATCCGGCGCCCCTCTTTCGTTTCGAGATATGCGGCCATAACGCCCCCCCTTTGATTATTGGGGGAGGTTATGGCACCCCTTTCGCAGTACAAAAAGAGCAGAGTTACACAAAGGTTAACGACCGCCCTGGTCTGCGAGGATCATGGTCAGGCTCTTTGCTGTGCCGCCAAGCCGAACTGGCCTATCCGCTGACGTAAGCGCCCGATTTGGGGCGGTAAAACTTTTTCTGGTTGTGCAATCGGCCCAGCAGTTCATGGGTCTCGCGCAGCTGCACGGAGATCGGACAATCCGTATTCGCGACCGCCCCACCATCGCCGCCGATGACCTTGTCAGACAGCTTGCGCTGTGTCTCCCGCAGTGCAGTCTCGATCAGTTCCAGATCGTCGGGCGTCAGTTCAAAACTCTTGTTATAGCCTGGCATGCTCAGTCACCTCTGGTTGCGAAAGTTTCCGATAGTGTCCCCCGACCTTTTACCGCTTTCTGCGATGTCGTAAATAAGTAAATGAGTGTCGCATTCAAGAATACTTTTGCATACTGCAATGCGGGCCCTTGACCCCGCCTCGACAGCAGACCAAAACGGCCAAATATACCCGCAATCGGGCGTTCCGTGGGCGCCAAACCGACGAGGAGCCAGTATCATGGCCAATATCTCCCTGACCTTTCCTGACGGCAATGCGCGCGAATTTCCCAGCGGCGTGACACCGGCTGATGTCGCAAACGCAATCGCGAAATCGCTGGGCAAGAAAGCGATCTCCGCCACGCTGGACGGCCAGCATTATGATCTGCAGTGGCCGATCACGCAGGACGGCTCTATCGCGATCAATACCATGGCCGATGAGGATGCCGCGCTTGAGCTGATCCGCCACGATCTGGCCCATGTCATGGCGCGCGCCGTGCAGTCTATCTGGCCGGATGTGAAGGTCACGATCGGGCCGGTGATCGAGAATGGCTGGTATTATGATTTCGACCGCGCAGAGCCGTTCACGCCTGAAGACCTTGGCGCGATCGAGAAAAAGATGAAAGAAATCATCAACCTGCGCGACTCGGTTCGCACCGAGATATGGGAGCGTGCGCGCGCCGTGGCGTTCTATGAGGATAACAACGAGCCATACAAGGTCGAGCTGATCGAATCCATTCCCGGCGATGAGCCGTTGCGGATGTATTGGCATGGCGACTGGCAGGACCTGTGCCGTGGTCCGCATCTTCAACATACGGGCCAGTTGCCCGCCGACGCCTTCAAACTGATGTCGGTGGCCGGGGCGTATTGGCGCGGCGACAGCAGCCGTGCAATGCTTCAGCGTATCTACGGCGTGGCCTTCCAGAACCGCGACAAGCTCAAGGAATATCTGCATTTTCTCGAGGAAGCCGAGAAACGTGATCACCGTAAACTGGGCCGGGAGATGGATCTGTTCCACATGCAGGAAGAGGCCCCCGTTTTTTGTTTTTTTGATACGTAGTGCTGGTAGATCTACAC
>CAYGUB010000036.1:0-15495 GCA_964352845.1 uncultured Rhodobacterales bacterium
TGCGCTTTGTTTTGTTGTTGGCGTGGCTGACATTGTTCCCTGACATGGGACCTTTGGCAGTAAATTCGCAGACGCGCGACATTGCGTTTCCTTCCGGCTCTTAAATGCGTGAAGGCACAGCCCTTGAGCCGTGCCTGAATTCGGTTGGATTGCTCTAAGCGGAGATTCTGTTCAGGTCAAGAGATCAGATCGCCAAATGGCGTGATAAATGCCGCAATCACGCCTGCAGGCTTGCCAGCATGTCGCGGGCGGCCTCGTCGGGCGTGAGGCGGCCTTCGGCGACGGCGCGGGCGAGCTGCTGCCTTGTCGCGCGATGGGCGGGGTCGGCATCGAGCCGGGCGAGCAGTTGCGTGCGTGTCTCATGCTCGAACCAGTGGACGGCCTGTTGCTGGCGCAGCTGGTCCCAAAACCCATGCGCGCGGCGCCACTCGGACAGGGTTTGCATGTCCTGCCAGAGCGCCTCCAGCCCCTGTTCCTCAAGGGCGGAGACGCGCGCGGTTTTGGGAAAGCCATCCGGGTCCTGCGGGCGGCGGCGCAAAAGGCGCAGGGCACCGGCATAGTCGGCCTCGGTCCTTGTGGCGGCTGAGGCGAGCTCTCCATCGGCCTTGTTGATCACGATGAGATCGGCGATTTCCATGATCCCGCGCTTGACGCCCTGCAGCTCATCCCCGCCGGCAGGGGCGAGAAGCAGCACGAAGAGATCGGACATATCGGCCACCATGGTCTCGGACTGGCCGACGCCCACGGTCTCTATCAGCACGATATCAAAGCCTGCCGCCTCGCAGATCGCGATGGCCTCGCGCGACCGGCGCGCAACGCCGCCCAGATGCGACTGGCTGGGGGAGGGTCTGATAAAAGCGCCGGGGGCGCGGGCCAGACGGTCCATCCGTGTCTTGTCGCCCAGAATTGAGCCGCCCGAACGGGTCGAGCTGGGATCAACGGCGAGCACGGCGATCTTCAGGCCCAGATCGGTCAGCATCATCCCGAAGCTTTCGATAAAGGTGGATTTGCCTACCCCCGGGGTGCCCGACAGGCCAATGCGCAGCGCTTGGCGGCCTGAGGCGCTGAGCTTGGCGAGCAGGTCCTGCGTGGCTGCGCGATCATCGGCGCGCGTGCTTTCGGCCTGGGTGATGGCGCGCGACAGGGCGCGGCGGTTGCCCGACAGGATATCGGCGGCGGAGGGCGGTGCGGGTCTCATCCCTCTCTTTGAGCGCGGATCGCGCCGGATTGCAATTGGCGCGATCTGGCCGCAAGGAAGAGCTATGAGCAGATTGCCCATTGAAGACGTGATCCCCGAACTATTGGACGTCATGCGCGCCGATGGTGTCGCCGTGCTGCAGGCACCGCCCGGCGCGGGCAAGACGACGCGCGTGCCGCTGGCGCTGCTGGAGGCGGGCGCATTTGAAGGCCGTCTGGTCATGCTGGAGCCGCGCAGGCTGGCGGCGCGGGCTGCGGCGGAGCGTATGGCCGATATGCTGGGCGAGGAGGTAGGCCGAACCATCGGCTACCGGATGCGCGGGGACACCAGGACGGGCAAGGCCACCCGGATCGAGGTTGTGACCGAAGGCGTGCTGACCCGGATGATCCAGAGCGACCCGAGCCTTGAGGGGGTCGGGGCGGTGGTGTTTGACGAATTTCATGAACGCTCGCTCAACGGGGATCTGGGGCTGGCGCTGGTCTGGGAGGCGCGCGGGGCATTGCGCGAGGATCTGGCTGTGCTGGTCATGTCCGCGACGCTGGATGCGGCCCCTGTGGCCGAGATGCTGGGCGCGCGTGTTCTGAGCTCGGACGGGCGGGGCTTTCCGGTAGAGACGCATTGGCTGGCCCAGCCCCTGCCCCGCGCCGCCAAGCCGTTTGAGCGGGCGCGCAGATTTACCCGCGATGTGTGTGATCTGGTGGAGCGCGCTGTGGCGTCTCATGGCGGCGGCGTCCTGGTGTTTTTGCCCGGCGCGCGGGAGATCCGCGATGTGCAGGCCGCCTTGAAGGTCGATGCCGCGGTTTTGCCGCTTTACGGTGCGCTGCCCTTTGCGGAGCTGCGCGGGGCGGTCCTGCCGTCCGAGGGTCGCAAGGTGGTGCTGGCGACAGCTATTGCCGAGACCTCGCTGACGATTGAGGATATTCGCGTGGTCGTCGATGCCGGGCGCGCCAGGCGGGCGCGGTTCAACCCGGGCTCCGGCATGTCGCAGCTGGTCACCGAGCCGGTCAGCCGGGCAGAGGCCGATCAGCGCCGGGGTCGCGCCGGGCGTGTGGCAAGGGGCGTGTGTTTTCGGATGTGGGCCAAGGCGGAGGAAGGCGCCCTGCCCGCCTTCCCGCCTGCCGAGATCGAGGCCACGGATCTGGCCCCGTTGGCTTTGGAGCTTGCCGCCTGGGGGGCCGGGCCGGGTGGTCTGAGCTTTCTGACCCCGCCGCCCCCTGCCGCTTTTGGCCGCGCGCGTGATTTGCTGGACCGTCTTGGGGCGTTGGACGACATGGGGGCGATCACGGCGCATGGACGTGAGATGGCGCGGCTGCCGCTGCATCCTCGGCTGGCGCATATGTTGCTGCGGGCAGGTGCCGGGGCTGCGCCTTTGGCAGCATTGCTGTCGGGGCGCGATATACCTGCGCGCGGGCAAAGCGATGTGGCACTGCATCTGCGGGACATATCGCATGACGTGCGGCGCGAGGCCAAGCGGCTGGCGCGGCTGGCGCCACAGGATGCGGGGCTGAGTTTGGGAGAGCAGGCAGCGCTGGCCTACCCTGACCGGATCGGGCTGCGGCGGGCGGGCGATGCCCCGCGATACATTCTGTCCGGCGGCCGTGGGGCGGTTCTGGCCGAAGGCGACGGGCTGGCCAGCGCAAGGCTGATCACAGCGCTGCGGGTCGAGGATGCGGGGCGTGAGGGGCGGATCACGCAGGCCGCAGCGCTGAACGAGAGCGCCCTGCGCGGGCTTTATGGCGAGCGGATTTTCTGGGAGGCGCGGTGCGATTGGGACGCAAGGCAGCGTCAGGTTGTGGCCCGCCGGTGCGAGAGGTTTGGTGCGCTGGTGCTGGCCGAGCAAAACTGGCGCGATGCGCCGGATGATGCTGTGAGCGGCGCGTTGATGGACGGTGTGCGACACTTGGGGCTGGGATGTCTGGACTGGTCAAAGCCGGCGCGCCTGTTGCGGGCGCGGGTGCTGGCCTGTCAGGGGGCCGAGGGTCTGCCCGACTGGAGCGATGCGGCGCTGCTGGAGGGTCTGGAGGACTGGCTTGCGCCTTTTGCGGCGGGGGTCCGGACGGCGGCCGGGTTGAAGGGGATCAATCTTGCGGAGGCGCTGCGCGCCGCGCTATCCTGGGAGGCCGCTCAGAGCCTCGCGCGGCTTGCACCGGCCCGCTACACGACGCCTCTGGGGCGCGATGTGGCGATAGATTACAGCAGCGAGGTGCCTGCGATAGAGCTGCGCCTGCAGGAGATGTTCGGGGTGGTGGAGCATCCCAGGATTGCCGGTCAGGCGGTCAGGATCACGCTTTTGTCGCCTGCCGGGCGGCCGGTGCAGGTGACGCAGGATCTGCCGAGCTTCTGGGCGTCTTCCTACGGCGATGTGCGCCGTGATCTGCGCGGGCGGTATCCGCGCCATCCGTGGCCAGAGGACCCGACCGTGGCTAATCCCACCATGCGGGCCAAACCGCGCGGCACGTGAGCGTTGGGTTTTGGATATTTTCAGCCAAAAGAAATTGCATGCTGTCACTTTACAAGAAGGGCGGTCCCGCTAGTGTCTGGGCCAACATGATGCGGGAGCTTTCACATGTCGAAATTCGGAACATCGCAATCCATTCGTCGTTTTGAGGACAGCCGGTTTTTGACAGGCGGGGGGCGGTATCTTGATGATATCGCGCCTGATGGAGCGCTGCATGGCTATGTGTTCCGCTCGTCTGTGGCGCATGCCGATATCACCGGGCTGGACGTCTCGCAGGCGGCTGCATCTGAGGGGGTGGCGCTGGTTGTGACTGCCGAGACCCTGGCGGCGGCAGGTCTGGAGAACAAGATGGGGGCGGCGCGGAGCAGGAACCGGGACGGCTCTAAGGGGGCCAATCCCAACCGGCCGATACTGGCGGGCGACCGGGTGCGGTTTGTGGGTGAGCCGCTTGCGGTCATTTTTGCGCGCAGTCTGGCGCAAGCCAAGGATGCGGCGGAACTGATCGCGTTTGAGTATGACGAGCTGCCGGCCTCCATGGGGTTGAGTGATACGGGCCCTCAGATCCATCCCGAGGCGCCGGGCAATGTGGCGTATGACTGGGGGATCGGTGATGAGGAGGCTGCGGCCGCGATCTTTGCCAAGGCTGCGCATACCACACGGCTGGAGATCTCTGACAATCGCGTCATGGCGGCCTCTATGGAGCCGCGGGGCTGTTACGCGGAAATGAGCGAGGGTCGGTTGCATCTGGCCTATTCCGGACAGGGTGTGTGGGGAACCAAGGGCTCGATTTCGGGCTGGCTGGGGCTCGACAAGGAGCAGGTGCGCGTCACCAACCCTGATGTGGGCGGCGGGTTCGGGATGAAGGCTTTTGACTATCCCGAATATTTCGCGCTTGCCTATGCTGCCAGGACGCTGGGGCAGCCGGTGCGTTGGCAGTCCGAGCGCACGGAGGCAATGCTGAGCGATAATGCCGGGCGCGATCTGGTGTCTACGGCTGAGCTGGCTTTTGACGAGAACTTCAAGATCATTGGCTACCGCGTTGATACGACGTCCAATATGGGCGCTTACAACTCAGCTTTCGCGCAATATATCCAGTCTGACCTGGCCTCCAAGGTTTTGATGGGCACCTATGATGTGCAGACCGCCTGGTTCCGAAACCGCGGCATTTACACCAATACAACCCAGGTTGATGCCTATCGCGGTGCCGGGCGGCCCGAGGCGATTTATGTGCTGGAGCGCGCGATCGATCATGCCGCGCGCATCCTTGGGATTGACGGGCATGAGCTTCGGCGGCGCAATTTCATTGCGGCTGACAAGTTCCCCTACACCACCGTGACCGGCGAGCTTTATGATGTGGGGGATTTTCACAAAGTGTTGCGCCGGGCGGAGCAGGAAGCCGATATGGCGGGCTTTGCGGCCCGGAAGGAAGCATCCCTTGCGCAAGGCAAGCTGCGCGGCATAGGGACTTGTTATTACATAGAATCTATCCTCGGGCAGCCGCATGAGACCGCCAAGGTCGCCTTTGAGGAGCCGGGCCGCGCACGGCTTTATGTCGGCACCCAAAGCAATGGGCAGGGGCATGAGACGGTCTACCGCCAGTTGCTGCATGAATATTCCGGCATCCCGCTGGAGGCGATTGATATCGTGCAGGGCGACAGCGATCTGATCGAGACCGGGGGCGGCACGGGCGGCTCACGCTCGGTCACGACGCAAGGGACGGCGATCAAACATACCGGCGATGCGATGGTTGAGAAATTCGCGCCCTTCGTGGCCGATCAGCTTGGCGTGCCGGAGGTGGCCTTTGAAGAGGGCGCGTTCCGGGCCGAGGCCTCCAACCGGGTGATGACGATGATCGAGGCTGCTGATGCCGCGCGCGAAGCGGGCGCGGCGGAGCTGCTCAGCACCTCCGAGACGCAGACCCTGCCCGGCCGGTCCTTTCCGAATGGCTGTCATATCGCAGAGCTGGAGATTGACCCGCAGACCGGGGTGACGGAAGTGGTGAAATATACGGTTGTCGATGATTTCGGCGTGTTGATGAACCCGATGATGGCCGAGGGTCAGGTGCATGGTGGCGTGGTTCAGGGTATCGGGCAGGCGATCACGGAACATGTGGTCTATGATGAAGACGGCCAGCTTCTTACTGCGAGCTTTATGGATTACGGCATGCCACGGGCAGATACTGTACCGATGATCGCCTTCTATTCGGAGCCTGTGCCCTCGACGGCCAATGTGCTGGGCATGAAGGGTTGCGGCGAGGCGGGCACTGTCGGCGCGCTGGCCGCCGTGGCCAATGCGGCGCTTGATGCGGTCTGGGAGACGGGCGTGCATCATGTCGATATGCCCTTTACCCCCATGCGCGTGTGGAGTTGGCTGAACGAGCGGCAAGCGGCGGAGTGATCCGCGTCCAGCCCGTCACAGCGCAGCGAAGCCCGGCCTGAAGCATCATGCGAAAAAGCCTGAGTCACATAACGCTGCCTGAAAACAGAAATTTTGGGCGCTTCACACGATGCAGCATCACTCAGGCATTTCGTCAGACGCTATAAGCGACCCGGGCATGATCAAGGCGCCAAATCAAATATGTCGCGCCGCGCAAGCGGCTCATTTTGGTAAGAGCCCGCGGGTGATCAATCGCGGGAAAACAGGCCTGTCAGCGCGCGTTTCACCACACTTGTGACGGAGGGTTTTTGTCGGGCGATGAATGGCAAGGGCCGGCAGAGCTCGATCGCAGCCACGCCCACGCGCGCGGTCAGCGCCCCGTTGATGACCCCTTCGCCAAATCGCCGCGACAGTTTCGACATCACGCCGCCACCCGCAACAGAGCTGATCAGATCATCGCCAATCGCCACAGCGCCCGTGGCCACCAGATGCGTCATCACTGCCCGCGTCAGCCGCCAGCTTCCCACTGTACCGGACCTCCCGCCATAGATTTCCGCGATCTGGCGGATCATGCGCAGATTGGCCGTCAGGGCGGCTGCCAGATCGGCCAGCGCCAGCGGCACGATCGCAGTCACCGTCGCCACTTGCCGGGCCGCCGCCTCGACCTGCGCCTGGGCGGCCTCATCCAGCGTGGAGAGAATATTATTCTCGACCAGACCCAGGGCCGTATCGGCGTCGAACACCTCTTCCAGCCGGTCGCGCACCTGCGCATGCCCTGCGCTCAGCTCTGCCCGTGTGCCATAAAGCGCCAGCAGCTTGCGCGAGACCATCTTGGCCGCGCGCAGATCGTGGTTGGACAAAGCCGCCTCAGCCTCCATCCGCACGCCATCTATGCGCTTGATCCGGCCCAGCGCGAGCCATTCGCGCCCGGCAATCAGCAACAGCGCCAGCACGAAAAGCCCGATCAGCACCACCGCCACCCCGCCCAGAACGGGATTGCGCACCAAAAGATCGGTGACGAAATTCCACGCAGCCATGGAGGCCAGAAACCCAAGAAGCGCCAGCAGAGAGGTCCAGAAGAAGCGCACCAGCCGCGATCCCTTGCGCGAGGCCATGACCGCAAGGTTTTGCATCGCCCGGCCGGTGGGCTGGGGCAGATCAAGATCGGGCACCGGGGGCGCACTGGATGGCGTGGCGACCGGGTCGGTCTCATCAAGCTCAAAAAGGACAGGGCCCTTGGTCATGGCGTGCTCATCTCAAACGGTCTCCGATCAGAAATTCTGCGGCCCGGTCGAGCCGTATATGCGGCGGGCCCTCGCCCGGTTTGAGATCCAGCTTTGCAGGTGCAAAGCGCATCACCGAATAATCCGCATCCAGCCAGGCGGGCTCACCCGCGCGGGCCTGCGACATGATGCGGGAGGGATCTTGTGGCAGCTCGCCGGGATAGAACGCGGCGCGCTTGTCACTGTCGAGCAGACGGCCCTGCACAACATCGAGCATCGTGCCCTGATGTTCCTTGCGGTCCTCTACCGTGGCGCGCAGCGCTGCCAGCGACATGGCCATGGTCTTGGCGCCTGCGAAATCAGCCCTGTCGCGTGCCTCACGCAGCATCGCTTCCATGATCGCGGTCAGCCGCCCGTGCTGGACATGGTGCAGATGATCGGCTTTTGTCGCGGCAAAAAGGATCTTTTCCACCCGTTTGCCAAACAGAAATTGCGACAGCCAGGCATTCGCACCCGGTCGGAAGGCCTGCAGGATATCGACCATCGCGCGGCGCAGATCCTCGACGGCGGCAGGCCCGGCATGGATCGCGCCCAGCGCATCCATCAACACGACCTGCCGGTCAATCCGGGAGAAATGATCGCGGAAGAACGGTTTGACGATCTTGGATTTATAGGCCCCGTAGCGGCGCTCGAATTCGCGGTAGAGAGAGCCGCGCTTGTTCTCACCGGCAGGCAGCGGCGCAAAGGTCAGCACCGGAGAGCCCTCCAGATCGCCCGGCAGCAGGAATCGCCCCGGCGTGAAGCCCGACAGGCCCAGCTTGCGGATCGCCGCCAGATATTCCGTATAGCTTTCGGCGAGGCCTTTCGCGACAGGCTCATCAAGCCTGGCGGCGGTATCGACCGTGCCAAGCCGGGCCAGATATGGCGCCGCGACATCCCGCGTGCCTGCCAGCTCAAGACATTCCGCCGACCATTCCGCGAAGCTTTTCTCCATCAGGGCGAGGTCAAGCAGCCACTCGCCCGGGTAGTCCACAATATCGAGATGCACGGTTCTCGGCCCCGAAAAAGTGCCCAGCAGCCCCTGCGGCTGGACCCGCATCGACAGGCGCAGCTCGGAGATCGTGCGGGTCGATTGCGGCCAACGCGGCTCGGCGCCCGTGAGATCGGCCAGATGCTCCTCAAAATCAAACCTGGCGATGGTGTCATCGGGCTGCGGGTGCAGATAGGCCGTCTGGATACCCCCATTGGCCGCCGCGCGCAGCCCCGGCATGCGGCCCCGATCCATCAGATTGGCCACCAGAGAGGTGATAAAAACAGTCTTGCCCGCCCGCGACAGCCCCGTCACGCCCAGCCGGATCGTCGGCTCGAAACTGCCCGTGACCATCTGGGTGGCATTCTCGACCGTGCGGCCAATGCCATCGGCAATATCATGTAGGATCACACCCGCCCCTTCACCGTTTTGCCCATCATATAGGCGGGTCAGCGCGGCTTGTGTAGGGGCCGTTCAGCGGGTAATCGGGCGCTATGCCAAGATATGCGCTGAAAATAGAATATGATGGCGGGCCGTTCGCGGGCTGGCAGCGGCAAAAAGGGCTGAGTACCGTGCAAGGAGAGATCGAGACCGCCTTGCGAAAGCTCCAGCCCGGGTTCGACACGATTGCAGGGGCTGGCCGCACCGATGCGGGCGTGCATGCAAGCGGTCAGGTTGCCCATGCCGATCTGGAGCGTGACTGGACAGGGTTTCGTTTGTCCGAGGCGCTCAACTATCATCTCAAACCGCATCCGGTTGTCATCCTTGCGGCCGTAAAAGTCCCGTGTGATTGGCATGCCCGGTTTGATGCGACCGAGCGGCGCTACAGGTTCCGGCTGGTCTCGCGCCGGGCGCGGCTTGCGCTGGAGGCAGGCAAGGTCTGGCATATCCGGCACCCGCTTGATCTGGGCGCGATGCGACAAGCCGCGCGGCATCTGGTCGGGGAGCATGATTTCACGACCTTCCGCTCTTCCATCTGTCAGGCGAAATCGCCCGTCAAAACACTCGATGAGGTCACAATCGAGGCGCATGAGATCCCGCATGGCACGGAATATCACCTCAGTTTCCGCGCCCGGTCCTTTTTGCACAATCAAGTGCGCAGCTTTGTAGGCTCGCTGGAACGCGTCGGCGCGGGCTCCTGGACGCCTGATGACATGAAAGCCGCGCTGAAGGCCCGGGACCGCGCGGCCTGCGGGCCGGTCTGCCCGCCCGATGGGCTCTATCTTGAGGCGGTGCGCTACCCTGGCGCGCTGTTCTCATGAGCATGGAGGGTTTCGATCCACGCTGGAGCGGGCCAGAGGACTATGTGCTTGGCATCACGCGCGACATCTGGGAGGACCGGCGCATCGCGTCCCTGCTGGAGCACTATGCGCCCGATCTGATCGTCCGCTCGCCCGCATCGGTCATTCGCGGCAATGACGGGATCATCGCTGCCACGCTGGCCACTCTGGCCGAGTTTCCCGACCGCGAGTTGTTTGGCGAGGATGTCATCTGGACGGGTGCGCAGGAGGGGTTCTTGTCCTCGCACCGCCTGCTCTGCCGGGCGCGCCATATGGGCGCGGGGCAATATGGCCTGCCCACCGGACGCGCGCTGGAATACCGGATACTGGCCGATTGCTATTGCGCGGGCAATGCGGTGCATGACGAATGGCTGGTGCGCGATCAGTCGGCCATCATTGATCAGATGGGCTGGGAGATCGAGGCCTGGACCCGCGCGCAGATCCACCGCGAAGGTGGCCCGGAGCGCTGCGTGAAGCCGCTTGGCCCGCAGACCGATCTGGCAGGGCCCTATCGCGGGCGCGGCAATGATGAGCCATGGGGCGCGCGGCTGGAGGCGATCCTGACCGGGCTCATGCGCGCCGAATTCTCGCAGGTGGCGCAGCACTATGACCGGGCCGCAGCGCTGCATTACCCGCGCCACCGGCATGGGGTCGGACATGAGGCCGCCGACCGTTTCTGGCTGGGCCTGCGCGCGACATTGCCTTCGGCAGCATTCACGGTGCATCATGTGATGGGACAGTCGGGCAATCACCTGCCCCCGCGCGCCGCGATCCGCTGGTCGCTTGAGGGCAGGCATGAGGGCGCGGGACGGTTTGGGCCGCCATCCGGCGCGCAGCTATATGTTATGGGTATCACGCATGTCGAATTTGGCGGGCCCGGGTCTGGCGACCGGATCAGGCGCGAATGGAGCCTGATCGACGAGACAGCGATCTGGAAACAGATCCTGCTGGCCACCGGGTCCGTATAGCCCCGGCTATTGCAACCGCTCGACCGAGGCCTCTTTTTCGGACTTGCTCACCTGATCCTTTTCCAGATCGCTTTTGCACCCCGCGACATAGCGCTGGAGCATACTGATATAGAAAGTGATTTCTTCCTGGCGTTTGGAGATCGTGCTGATCCGTTTGCGCAAAAGCGAGGTGTGGTTTTCCATCAGGTGATCAAGACCTCGCGCATTGAGCGACATGATGTCGAAGAGAGGTGTGATGATATCGTGCAGGACCTCAACCGCGATCCGCTCACGCATGATGGGTGTGGACAGGGCCATGCTGCTGTCAAAGCGGAATACGCTCTTGAGCGCACCGACAAAGCGGCGGAATCGGAGCATAAGATATTCGACACCGTCCTCTGCCCGCGTCACCAGAATACGCAGACCCGACAGGATCAGGTTGGGCAGCGCGATCTCGAAGTCAGGCAAGGAAACCAGCCGGTCCGATACCTGAACGCTGGACAGCGCGTTGCGTATTTCCACGACAACGCTGTCAACGAAAGTCGCATCTATCGAACGACCGTCTTTGAATGAATAGCGATTTCGCATGTCTGGCAAAACCAGTTCAAGGCTGGCCACGTAGGCCTCCTTACCCTCTGGACGGATAAGATGGACAATGAAGCTGTCACCTTCGCCAATATCTGTGGACGTTAAAGAATTCATCTGCGACTCGCTCTGATAAGGCCACGCCTTTTCCCCACGTTCACTGGTAGGCAAACTTAGTTAAAAAAGTGTTTACGGGTAAGGTGGAATGCTGTGCCCAAACGCATTTCTCTTGAGCTTGTCCGGCCGCGTCCCTAGGATTCTGTCCTATTGCGAGTCTGCCGTTTTGGCACCGATCTTCTGTTATTTCACAAAAACTAAAAAAGTATGATGGCAAAGAGCAAACCCGAAATACATCTCAGCACCGAGCCGCCCTTTGTTGTCGGTATCGGCTCGTCGGCGGGCGGGCTGGAGGCCGTGCGCGAATTCGTGGCGAGCCTGCCTGTCGATAGCGGGGCAAGCTACATCATCGTCCAGCACATGTCACCGCAGCATAAGAGTCTGATGACACCGCTGGTTGCAAGCGAGACGGAGGTGCCGGTGACCGATGTCGTGGACGGAATTACCCCCGAGCCCAACACAATCTACATCACCCCGCCGCGCAAGGATGTGGTCATTCACCACGGCAGGTTGTGCCTGGTTGCGCCAAGCGAGGATCCGGGCAAACCCAAACCCTCGGTGGATCGCTTTTTGCAAAGTCTCGCCGATGACCGCGGCGACCGCAGCATGGCGATCATCCTGTCGGGCACTGGCACCGATGGCGCTTACGGTGTTCAGGCCATTCGCGAGCAGGGCGGCATCACCATCGCGCAGGACGGTGTCAGCGCGAAATATGACGGGATGGCAAACGCGGCCGTAGAGACCGGCTGCGTTGATCTGGTCCTGCGGCCCAGCGAGATCGGCACGCATGTCAAGAACATCCTCTCCTCGCCGCGCAATCTGGAGCAGTTCAAGAACAAGGAAGACCCGGCCTCTCCGCTCACAAGCATTCTGCAGATACTTCTGGCCCGTACCCGGGTTGATTTCCGCGAATACAAGCAAAGCACCATTCAGCGCCGGATCGAACGGCGGATGATCGCGCTGGACGTCAAGACGGTCGAGGAATACGCCTCCTTTTGCCGCAATGACCCGCGTGAGGTGGATGCGCTGTTCAAGGATCTGCTGATCTCTGTCACGCGTTTTTTTCGCGATAAGTCAGAGTTCGAGGATCTCAAAGTCCATATAGAACAACTGGTCTCCAAGCGCGGCGACGATCCGATGCGCATCTGGGTGGCCGGTTGCGCCACGGGCGAGGAAGCCTATTCCATCGCCATCATGCTGGCCGAAGCCATGGGGGGGCCTACGGAGCTGACGCGCTCCAAGACGCAGATATTTGCCACCGATATTGACCGCGCCGCGCTCGATCATGCGCGGCGCGGCCATTATGTGCAGGGCGCGCTTTATGACATGCCCAGCGCGCTGGCCGAAAGATACTTCATCCAGCAATCCGACGGTGTGCGTGTTGTCAAGGCGCTGCGATCTGCCATTTTGTTTTCTGATCACAACCTGTGTCAGGACCCCCCCTATCTGAATATGGACCTGATCTGCTGTCGCAACGTGATGATCTATTTCGGCATGAAGCTGCAAAACAAGGTTCTGTCACGCCTGCACTATGCAATGAAGCCGCAAAGCTATCTGTTTCTTGGCACGGCTGAATCTGTGGGCAATGCGCAGGAGCTTTTCGCCCCCGCCGGTGAAAGCTCCCACATCTTCAAGAAACGCCCGCTCAAACGGCGCGAGCGCTATACCTCGCAGACCTTTGCCACCGGCTGGTCCAACCGCAGCGCAAACGCCCCGCCCAGTGATCAATCCAGCCCCTTCCCTTCGCCCGCCGCCACGGCCGAAGGACAGATTTTCGATGCGCTGGTGCGCGCATTGGGTCAGAACTCCATCCTGATCTCGCATGACCACAAGATCCTCCGGGTCTTTGGTGACATCTCCCCCTATGTCGATCTGTCCGAAAACTCGATGCTGGTGCTAAAGCTGTCGCTGCTCAAATCCCCTTATGTCGAGGAAGCGCGCAGTCTTGTGACGCTGGCACTCAAACGCGGGGAGAAGCGCAGCGGGATCAGGCATCTGGAGAATGGCGACGAGGTCGTGCGGCTCGAGGCCTATCCGATCAGCGCAAGCCATGTGGATGAGAATATGGCGCTGCTTACGATCAATCGCTGGAGCAGCGAAGAATTCGAGGCGGAGTTCGGCACCGGACCGGGGAAGGCCGCGCTCACCCCGCAGATTGCCCATGACCACCTGCGCGAGCTTGATCAGGAACTCGCCAACACCCGCGAAGCGCTTCAACAGACGATCGAGGAGCTGGAGACATCGAACGAGGAATTGCAGTCGCTCAATGAAGAGATGCAATCTTCCAATGAAGAGCTTCAGGCCACCAATGAAGAGCTGGAGACCTCAAACGAGGAGCTGCAATCCACCAATGAGGAGCTGATCACCGTCAACGAGGAACTTCAGGTGAGCTCTTCGGAAATGGCCGCGATCAATGCCGAGCTGGGTTCGATCCTGGTCAATGTGCCAATGCCGCTGATCGTGCTCGACAATGCGCTGCAGATCGTGCGGGCCAGCAAGGCTGCGACAGATCTTTTCAATATCGTTACCCCGATGAAGACCCCGCATATCAGCCAGATCAGCCTGCCCCCGGGCTTTCCGCGGCTGGTGGAGACCTGCAACAAGTCGCTGGAACTGGGTGAGGCGGTCAATGTCGAATTCCGCTCTGGCGACCGAAGCTACAAACTCAACTGCGCGCCCTTTATCGGCGAGCTTGGTCATCTGATCGGGACAACGCTCGTGTTCAGCGAAAAGCCTTCGCAGGATGCGCTGGCCAGCGAGATGAGCTCCATGATCAACGAGGCCCCGATGCATATGATCCGCGTGGATCAGGCGGGGAAAATCGCGCGTATCTCCGAGAAAACAGCGACGGTTTTGGGGGTAAGCCAGGAGGATGCCCTGGGCCAGAGCGTACAGAAACTGCTGCGCTTCAGCGATAACGACGCCGCAGGCGACGCCTTGCGCGCCTTCCTGCACGGCGATCGCGACCAGGCGAGCTTTGCCCTGCGCGCAGAGAAAGACAGCCCGCCCAAATGGATCGCCGCCCAGCGCTATGAACATGAGGACATTGTGACCGGAGAGACCTTTGTCGTCATTGCGGGCATCGAGATCACCCAGGCAGCGCCCGAACCGGCCGAATGATCCCCCCTGACGGGCTTGTGATATCCCTTCTCGGCGATATCGGTCTAAACAGGGTGTCACCTTGATTGTGGAGACCGCTATGCACCTTGCCCTTGCCCTTCTGGCCGCCCTCTCGATTGCATTGCCAGCCTTGGCCGAGCAGGCTTGCGTGGACCAGATCCCCTGCCCGCTGGGCGAGCGCTCCTACCATGTCAAACTGCCCGATAACTGGGACGGCGAGAGCCCGATGGCCGTGATGCTTCACTTCCACGGCTGGGCACGTCAGGGCACGCTGATCGTCAAACACGGACGTATCTCGGGCGCGACACGGACCCGCAATGTGCTGCTGCTGGCCCCGAACGGGCACAACAAGACGTGGAATTTCTGGAACGCGGGCAGCGCCGATGTCAGCTTTGCGCGCGCTGTGCTGGAAGATGCCGCGAAACGCTACCCGATTGATCGCGACAACATTTTCGTGTCGGGCTATTCCTATGGCTCTGCCATGGCGTGGCGCTTTGCCTGCGATGATGGCGCCGATATCCGCGCCCTTCTGGCTGTCTCTGGGACGCTTGATCAAAATGAGACCTGCGCCACCGCCCCGCGCGAGATCCGCCATGTCCACGGGTTGCGCGACACTGTCATGGATTTCCCCTTCGGGCCGGGCGGCGACACGCTTTATCCCGTCCAGCTTTGGCGCGACATGCTAAGCTGCAGCCAGCCCACCGCCACCGCCAGCTACGCTACGACACAAAACGACAAATTCGACCGCACGGTCTGGGCAGATTGCAGCGAAGGAACCTCTGTCACACTGGATCTGCACCCGCGCGGCCACTTTATCCCGCGCGGCTGGTTTGCCCGCCAACTCGATGATCTGCTGCAACCGGCGAGCTAGGGTTTCAGCCGGTAGCCGGTCTTGAAGATCCACCAGATGATCACAAGGCAGATACCGGTAAAAACCGTGATCGCCAGCAGGCTCACAGCAATCGGCACGTCCGCCGTGCCGAAAAATGCCCAGCGAAAGCCCGAGATCAGATAGACCACCGGGTTTAACATCGCGACCGTCTGCCAGGCTGCGGGCAGCATCGAGATCGCGTAGAAACTGCCGCCCAGAAAAACCAGCGGCGTGATGACCAGAAGCGGGATCAGCTGCAACTGCTCGAAATTCTGCGCCCAGATGCCGAT